>JADGIB010000021.1 GCA_019683665.1 Solirubrobacteraceae bacterium | reverse complement strand
TCGACGTCGACCGCGTCCGCGCCCGCTTCGGCGCCTGGTACGAGCTGTTCCCGCGCTCCTGGGGCGGGCTGGCCGGCGTCGCCGCCCACGTGCCGCGCCTGGCCGCGCTCGGCTTCGACGTCCTCTACCTGCCGCCGGTCCACCCGATCGGGGTCACGAACCGCAAGGGCCGCAACAACGCGCTCGTCGCCGAGCCGGGCGACCCCGGCAGCCCGTGGGCGATCGGCTCGGCCGACGGCGGCCACGACGCGATCAACCCGGAGATCGGCACGCTCGAGGACTTCGAGCGGCTCGTCGGGACCTGCCGCGAGCACGGCGTCGAGCTGGCCCTCGACTTCGCGATCCAGTGCTCGCCCGACCACCCGTGGCTGACCGAGCACCCCGAGTGGTTCCAGCGCCGCCCCGACGGGACGCTGAAGTACGCCGAGAACCCGCCCAAGCGCTACCAGGACATCCACAACGTCGACTGGGACTGCGAGGACTGGCGCGGGCTGTGGGCGGCGCTGCGCGACGTCGTCCGGCTGTGGGTCGACCGCGGCGTGCGGATCTTCCGCGTCGACAACCCGCACACGAAGCCGCTGCCGTTCTGGGAGTGGCTCATCGCCGACATCCGCGGCCGCGACCCCGACGTCCTCTTCCTGGCCGAGGCGTTCACCCGCGCGGCGATGATGCGCGCGCTCGCGAAGGTCGGCTTCAACCAGTCCTACACGTACTTCACCTGGAAGACCTCGCGCTGGGAGCTGCAGGAGTACCTCACCGAGCTGACCCGCTCGGGGATGGAGCGCTACTACCGGCCGAACTTCTTCGCCAACACGCCCGACATCCTCAGCGAGTACCTCCAGCACGGCGGGCCGCCCGCGTTCGCGCCCCGGCTGCTGCTCGCCGCGACGCTCTCGCCGACGTACGGGATCTACTCCGGCTTCGAGCGCTTCGAGCACGTCGCCGTGCGGCCCGGCAGCGAGGAGTACCTCGACTCCGAGAAGTACGAGATCAAGCGCCGCGTCCTCGACGGCCCGCTCCTGCCGCTGATCGAGACGGTCAACCGCGTCCGCCGCGAGCACCCGGCGCTCCAGCACCTCACGAACCTGCGCTTCCTGGAGACCGAGAGCGACGCGCTCATCGCCTACGCCAAGCGCCACGGCGACGACGTCGTCATCGTCGTCGTCAACCTCGACCCCCACCACGCGCAGGAGGGCGTCGTCGTCGTGCCCTACGAGCTCGGGCTGCCGCCCGCGTTCGCGGTGCGCGACCTGCTCGCGCCGGGCGAGCGCTGGGACTGGCAGATCGGGCGCAACTACGTGCGCCTCGACCCGGCGGTGCGGGCCGGGCACCTGTTCGAGGCGGTCCCGCGGTGACCCCGCAGACCGGCCATCAGCGCTGGTTCGAGAGCAACCCGCTCTGGTTCAAGACCGCCGTCTTCTACCAGGTGCTCATGCGCGGCTTCCACGACGGCAACGGCGACGGCCACGGGGACATCGTCGGGCTGCGCGACAAGCTCGACTACCTGCAGTGGCTCGGCGTCGACTGCATCTGGATCATGCCGTTCTACCCGTCGCCGCTGCGCGACGGCGGCTACGACGTCAGCGACTTCACGAACATCGATCCGGTCTACGGGACCGTCGACGAGTTCCGGGCGCTGCTGGAGGACGCCCACGAGCGGGGGATCCGCGTGATCGCCGACATGATCATGAACCACACCTCCAGCGAGCACCCGTGGTTCCAGCGCGCCCGCGCCGCGCCGCCCGGATCGCCCGAGCGCGACTGGTACGTGTGGTCCGACACGCCCGACCGCTACCCGGACGCGCGGATCATCTTCATCGACTTCGAGACGTCGAACTGGGCCTGGGACGACCAGGCGAGGGCCTACTACTGGCACCGCTTCTACAGCCACCAGCCGGACCTCAACTACGCCAACCCGGCCGTCGGCGACGTGATGATCGAGGTCCTGCGCTTCTGGCTGGACCTCGGCCTCGACGGCTTCCGCCTCGACGCCGTCCCGTACCTGTTCGAGGCCGACGGGACGAACTGCGAGAACCTCCCCGAGACGCACGCCTTCCTGCGGCGGGTGCGCCGCGAGATCGACGCCGACTACCCCGACCGGGTCCTGCTCGCCGAGGCGAACCAGTGGCCGGCCGACGTCGTCGAGTACTTCGGCGACCCGGAGGTGGGGGACGAGTGCCACATGGCCTTCCACTTCCCGGTGATGCCGCGGATGTTCATGGGCCTGCGCCGCGAGGACGCCACCCCGATCATCGAGATCCTCGACCAGACCCCGCGGATCCCCGACAACTGCCAGTGGGGCCTGTTTCTGCGCAACCACGACGAGCTGACGCTCGAGATGGTCTCCGACGAGGAGCGCGACTACATGTGGTCCGAGTACGCCAAGGACCCGCGGATGAAGTCGAACCTCGGGATCCGCCGGCGGCTGGCCCCGCTGCTCGACAACGGGCGCGACGAGATCGAGCTCATGCACGCGATCCTCTTCTCGCTGCCCGGCAGCCCGGTCCTCTACTACGGGGACGAGATCTCGATGGGCGACAACGTCTATCTCGGCGACCGCGACGGGGTCCGCACGCCGATGCAGTGGACGGGCGACCGCAACGGCGGCTTCTCGCGGGCCGACTTCGCCCAGCTCTACGCGCCGCCGCTCATGGACCCGGTCTACGGCTTCCAGGCCGTCAACGTCGAGGCGCAGCTGCGGACGTCGACGTCGCTGCTGCGCTGGCTGCGGCGGTTCGTGATGCTGCGCAAGGAGCACCCGGTCTTCGGGCTGGGCACCTACGAGGCGCTGCGCACGAGCAACCCGCGGGTCTTCGCCCACGTGCGGACGTTCGTCGACGACGTCGTCCTGTGCGTCCACAACCTGGCCCGCAGCGCCCAGGCCGTCGAGCTCGACCTCAGCCGCTACGAGGGCCGCCACCCGGTCGAGATGCTCGGCCGCACGCGCTTCCCGCGCATCGGCGAGCTCTCGTACCTGCTGACGCTCGCGCCGCGCGGCTTCTACTGGTTCACGCTCGAGGCGCCGCCCGAGGAGGCCGAGGACGAGGAGGAGGCCGATGGCTGACCTGCGCGCGCTGCTGTCGGAGGAGGCCCTGCGCGAGTGGCTGCCGCGGCAGCGCTGGTTCGCGTCCAAGACGCGCGACGTCGCCGAGGTCACGCTCGTCGACGTCCTCGAGCTCGCCGACGACCCGCCGACGGCGATCGGCCTCATCGAGGCGCGCTTCCACGCCGGCACGCACGAGCTCTACCAGCTCCTGCTCGGCGTCGAGCGCGGCCGGGTCGCCTTCGACGCGCTCACGAGCCGGCCGCACGCCGCGGCCGTCGCCGGGCTGCTCGCCGGCAACGCCGTCGCCCCGTCGACGGCCGGGACGATCGAGTTCCACTGGCTCGACGGCGCCCCCGCGCTGTCCGCCGACCCGCCGGTGCGCCCGATGGGGGCCGAGCAGTCGAACACGACCGTCGTCATCGACGAGCGGGTCGCGCTGAAGGCGTTCCGGCGCCTGGAGCCGGGCAAGAACCCGGAGCTGGAGATGCTGCGCTTCCTCGCCGCCCGGGGGTTCCCGAACATCGCCGCGCTCTGGGGCTGGTACGAGCTGACCGGCGAGACGCTGTCGACGACGCTGGGGATCGCCCAGGAGCTCGTCGTCGGCGGCCGCGACGGGTGGGAGCTCGCGCTCGACGAGCTCGGCAGCGACCCCGACCGCTTCCTGGCCCGGCTGGGCGAGCTCGGCGAGGTCGTCGGGACGATGCACGCGCTGCTGGGCTCCGACGCGTCGGACCCGGACTTCGCCCCCGAGCCGTCGACGCCGGAGGGGCTGTCGCTCATGACCGCGACGATCGACGAGGAGATCGAGCGGATCTTCCTGCGCCTGCCCGAGGACGACCCGGTCGTCGCCCCGATCCTCGGCCGCGGCGAGGAGATCCGCGACCGGCTGCAGGCGATGTCGCACGCCGGCGAGGGCGGGCGGCTCATCCGCAACCACGGCGACCTCCACCTCGGCCAGACGCTGCGCACCCACGGCCGCGACGGCCGCTGGGTCATCCTCGACTTCGAGGGCGAGCCGGCCCGCCCGGTCACCGACCGCCGCCGCAAGCGCTCGCCGCTGCGCGACGTGGCCGGGATGCTGCGCTCGTTCGCCTACGCGGCGTCGGCCTCGGCGGTCCAGCGCGGCAACCCGGTGCCCGCCGACTGGGAGCAGCGCGCGCGTGACGCGTTCCTCGACGGGTACCTGTCGCACGTGGACGCGAACCTGCTGCCGCCCGGCCCGAGCGCGATCCACTCGCTGCTGGGCATCTACGAGCTGGAGAAGGCGGTCTACGAGCTGCGCTACGAGCTCGACAACCGGCCCGACTGGATCGAGGTGCCGGTCGCGGGCGTCGAGCGGATCCTCTCGGAGCCGATCGCATGACCGCTGCCGTCGACGCGCTGGTCGAGGGCCGCAGCGCCGACCCGCACGCGCTGCTGGGCGCCCACCCCGCGCGGGGCGGCGTGCGGGTGCGCGCCTACCGGCCCGAGGCCGAGCGCGTCGCCGTCCTGCGCAACGGCGCCGACCCCGTGCCGCTGCGGCGCACCCACCCGGCCGGCCTGTTCGAGGGGATCGTCACGGGCGCGCAGCTGCCGCTGCGCTACGAGCTCGAGGTCGCCTACCCCGACGGCGCGACCTACCGCCTCGAGGACCCGTACCGCTTCCCGCCGACGCTCGGCGAGCTCGACCTCCACCTCGCCGGGGAGGGCCGCCACGAGGAGCTCTACGCCCGGCTCGGCGCCCACGTCACCGAGGTCGACGGGGTCGCCGGCACCGCGTTCGCCGTCTGGGCGCCGTCGGCGCGGGCGGTCAGCGTCGTCGGCGACTTCAACTCGTGGGACGGGCGCCTGCACCCGATGCGCTCGATGGGGTCCTCGGGGATCTGGGAGGTGTTCCTGCCCGGGGTCGCCGAGGGCGCCCGCTACAAGTACGAGATCCGCACCCAGGCCGGGGACCTGCGCCTGAAGGCCGACCCGGTCGCCTTCGCCGCCGAGCTCCCGCCCGCCACCGCCTCGGTCGTCCACCGGCCCCGCCACGCGTGGGGCGACGCCGACTGGCTGGAGCGCCGCCGCGCCCGCGACCCGCTCGCCGGCCCGATGGCGATCTACGAGGTCCACCTCGGCTCCTGGCGGCTGAACCCGCTCGAGGACAACCGCCCGCTCACCTACCTGGAGCTGGCCGACGAGCTCGCGGCCTACGTCACCGACCTCGGCTTCACCCACGTCGAGCTGCTGCCGGTCATGGCCCACCCGTTCAGCGGCTCCTGGGGCTACCAGGTCACCTCCTACTACGCGCCGACCCCGCGCTTCGGCTCCCCCGACGACCTTCGCGCCTTCGTCGACCGCCTCCACCAGGCCGGGATCGGGGTCCTCCTGGACTGGGTCCCCGCGCACTTCCCGCGCGACGACTGGGCCCTGGCGCGCTTCGACGGCACCGCGCTGTACGAGCACGAGGACCCGCGCCGCGGCAGCCACCCCGACTGGGGCACGCTCGTCTTCAAGCTCGGGCGCAACGAGGTCCGCAACTTCCTGCTCGCCAACGCGCTGTTCTGGGCGCGCGAGTACCACGCCGACGGGCTGCGCGTCGACGCCGTCGCCTCGATGCTCTACCTCGACTACTCGCGCGCGGAGGGGGAGTGGGTCCCGAACGCGTTCGGCGGGCGCGAGGACCTCGACGCGGTCGCGTTCCTGCGGGCGCTCAACGAGGTCCTCCACGCCCGCGAGCCCGGGATCGCCTCGGTGGCCGAGGAGTCGACGGCCTGGCCGGGCGTGTCGCGGCCCACCTACGTCGGCGGGCTCGGCTTCGGCTTCAAGTGGAACATGGGCTGGATGCACGACACGCTCGGGTACTTCCGCCAGGACCCGGTGCACCGGCGCTTCCACCACCACGAGCTGACGTTCAGCCTCATGTACGCGTTCAGCGAGAACTTCGTCCTGCCGCTCAGCCACGACGAGGTCGTCCACGGGAAGGGCTCGCTGCTGGCGAAGATGCCCGGCGACCGCTGGCAGCGGCTGGCGAACCTGCGCGCGCTCTACGCCTACATGTGGGCCCACCCCGGCAAGAAGCTCCTGTTCATGGGCGGCGAGCTGGCCCAGGAGGCCGAGTGGAGCCACGAGCGCTCGCTCGACTGGCACCTGCTCGAGGACCCCGGCCACGCCGGCGTCCAGGCGCTCGTGCGCGACCTCAACCGCGTCTACCGCCAGGAGCGCGCGCTGTGGGAGCGCGACTTCGACGGCGCCGGCTTCGCGTGGCTGGAGGCCAACGACGCCGACCGCAACGTCGTCGCCTTCGCCCGCACGGGGCTCGACCCGGCCGCCCAGCTCGTCTGCGTCTGCAACCTGTCGCCGGTCCCGCGCGCCGGCTACCGGGTCGGGCTGCCGCAGCCGGGGCCCTGGCGGGAGGCGCTGAACACCGACGCGGCCGAGTACGGCGGCAGCGGCGTCGGCAACCTCGGCCGCGCCGAGGCCGAGCCGGTCCCGTGGCACGGCCGGCCGTGGTCGGCCGAGCTGACGCTCCCGCCGCTGGGGGTGCTGTGGCTGGTGCCCGAGAGCGCCCGGTGAGCGCCGACGGCCTCCCGTTCCGCCGCCCGCTCGGGGCGACCCCGCTCGGCCCGCGCCGCTCGCTCGTGCGGGTGTGGGCGCCGAACGCGCGGGCCGTCGCCGTCCGCGTCCCGCGCCGCGGCGAGACCCCGCTGCGCGAGGAGGGCCACGGCGTGTGGGCCGGCGAGGCGCCCGCCGGGCCGGGCGACGACTACTGGATCGTCCTCGACGACGGCCGCCGCGCCCGGCGCCTGCCCGACCCCGCCACCCGCTGGCAGCCGCGCGGGCTGCGCGGCCCCTCGCGCGTGTTCGACCCCGGCGCGATCGCCTGGACCGACGCCGGCCGGCGCCCGCCCGCGCTCGCCGACCTCGTCCTCTACGAGCTGCACGTCGGCACGTTCACGCCGGAGGGGACGTTCGACGCCGCGACCGGGCGCCTCGGGCGGCTCGCCGAGCTCGGCGTCACCGCGGTCGAGCTCATGCCGGTCGCCGACTTCCCCGGGATGCGCGGCTGGGGCTACGACGGCGTCTACCCGTCGGCCGCCCACCGCGCCTACGGCGGGCCGGACGGCCTGGCGCGGTTCGTCGACGCCGCCCACGGGCACGGTCTCGGCGTGATCCTCGACGTCGTCTACAACCACGTCGGCGCCTCCGGCAACCGGGCGCTGAGCGCGTTCGGCCCGTACTTCACCGACACGTGCTCGACGTCCTGGGGCGAGGCGATCAACACCGACGGCGAGGGCTCCGACGCCGTCCGCGAGTGGATCGCCCAGAGCGCCGAGTGGTGGGTGCGCTACCTCCACGTCGACGGGCTGCGCCTCGACGCCGTCCACGCGATCTTCGACCAGCGGCCCGAGCACCTCGTCGCCGAGGTGGCGCGCCGCGTCCACGCCGCCCGGCCCGGCGCGCTCGTGATCGCCGAGAGCGGCCTGAACGACCCGAAGGTCGTCCGCCCGGCCGAGCGCGGCGGCTGGGGCTGCGACGCCGTGTGGGCCGACGACTTCCACCACGCGCTGCGCACGCTCGTCACCGACGACCGCGACGGCTACTACGCCGAGTTCGGGCGCGTCGCCGACCTCGCCAAGGCGCTGCGCCGCCCGCACGTCCACGACGGCACCTGGTCCAGCTACCGCGGGCGGACGTTCGGGGCGCCCGCCGACGACGTCCCGCGCGAGGCGTTCGTCGTCTTCGACCAGAACCACGACCAGGTCGGCAACCGCGCGCTCGGCGACCGGCTGCCCCCGCGCGCCCGGCCGCTCGCCGCGTTCGTGACGCTCCTGTCGGGCTTCACGCCGCTGCTGTTCATGGGGGAGGAGCACGGCGAGCCCGCCCCGTTCCAGTTCTTCACCGACCACATCGACCGGCGGATCGCCGCCGCCACCCGCGAGGGGCGCCGCCGCGAGTTCGCCCGCTTCGCCGCCTTCGCCGGCGAGGCGGTGCCCGACCCGCAGGACCCCGAGACGTTCGCCCGCTCGCGCCTGACGTGGCGCGAGGACGCCCGGCTGCGCGCGCTCTGCGTCGACCTCCTGCGCGTGCGGCGCGAGGTCCGCGGCGAGGCCGAGTGCGCGCTCGACGAGGCGGCGCGCTGGCTGCGCGTGCGCCGCGGCGCCCACGAGCTCGCCTGCAACTTCGCCCGCGCCGCCCGGCGCGTCCCCGTCCACGGGGACACGCTCGTGCTCGCCACCCACCCCGACGTGCGCCTCGAGGAGGGCGCCGCCCTGCTGCCGCCGCTGGCCGGGGCGCTCGTGACGTGAGCGGGCGCGAGGCGTGGCCCGGGCGCCCGTTCCCGCTGGGCGCGACCTGGGACGGGGAGGGGACGAACTTCTCGCTGTTCTCCGAGCACGGCGAGCGGGTCGAGCTGTGCCTGTTCGACGGCGCCGGGGCCGAGGAGCGCATCGACGTGCGCGCCCAGACCGCCCACATCTGGCACTGCTACCTGCCCGGCGTCGGGCCGGGCCAGCGCTACGGCTACCGCGTCCACGGGCCCTACGACCCGGGCGCCGGCCACCGCTTCAACCCGTTCAAGCTCCTCCTCGACCCGTACGCGAAGGCGATCGAGGGCAGCGTCGACTGGTCCGGGGCCAGCGTCCTCCCGTACGTGCCCGACCCCGACAACCCCGACGCCGACCTCGAGTCCGACGACGAGGACTCCGCCCCGGCGATGCCGCGCTGCGTCGTCGTCGACCCGCGCTTCGACTGGGAGGACGACCGGCCGCCGAACCACCGCTGGTCGGACGTCGTCATCTACGAGACCCACGTCAAGGGCTTCACGAAGCTCGCCCCGCACGTCCCCGAGCCGCTGCGCGGCACGTACGCCGGGCTGGCCTCCGACGAGGCGCTCGCCTACCTGACCGACCTTGGCGTGACCGCGATCGAGCTGCTGCCGGTCCACCAGATCGTCGACGAGTCGTTCCTGGCCGAGCGCGGGCTGACGAACTACTGGGGCTACAGCTCGATCGGCTACCTCGCCCCGCACGCCCTCTACGCCCGCGCCGACGACGGCGGCGAGGCGCTGCGCGAGTTCAAGGGAATGGTGAAGGCCCTGCACCGGGCGGGGATCGAGGTGATCCTCGACGTCGTCTACAACCACACCGCCGAGGGCAACCACCTCGGGCCGATGCTCTCGTTCAAGGGCGTCGACAACGCGAGCTACTACCGGCTCGTCCCCGACGACCCGCGCCACTACATGGACTTCACCGGGACCGGGAACAGCCTCAACCCGGTCCACCCGAGCGTCCTGCGGCTGATCATGGACTCGCTGCGCTACTGGGTCGCCGAGTGCCACGTCGACGGGTTCCGCTTCGACCTCGCCAGCGCGCTCGCCCGCGAGCTGTACGACGTCGACCGCCTGTCGGCCTTCTTCGACACGATCCACCAGGACCCGATCCTGTCGCAGGTCAAGCTCATCGCCGAGCCGTGGGACGTCGGCCCCGGCGGCTACCAGGTCGGCAACTTCCCCGTCCTGTGGAGCGAGTGGAACGGGATCTACCGCGACACCGTCCGCGACTTCTGGCGCGGACAGGCGACCGTCGGGGAGTTCGCCGCCCGGCTGACCGGCTCGTCGGACCTCTACCAGGCCGACGGGCGCGACCCGTTCGCGTCGATCAACTTCGTCACCGCCCACGACGGCTTCACGCTGCGCGACCTCGTCTCCTACAACGACAAGCACAACGAGGCCAACCTCGAGGACAACCGCGACGGCACCGACGACAACCGCTCCTGGAACTGCGGGGTCGAGGGGCCGACCCGCGACGCCGAGGTCAACGCCCTGCGCCTGCGCCAGCAGCGCAACTTCCTGGCCACGCTCATGCTCTCGATCGGCACGCCGATGCTGCTCGGCGGCGACGAGTTCGGGCGCACCCAGGGCGGCAACAACAACGCCTGGTGCCAGGACAACGAGATCTCCTGGTTCTCCTGGGACCTCGACGACGACCAGCGCGCGCTGCTCGCCTTCGCCAAGCGGCTGATCGCCCTGCGCCGCGAGCACCCGACGTTCCGGCGCACGCGCTTCCTCGCCGGCGCCGACGCCGACGACGACGGGCTCCCGGACGCCTGGTGGTTCCGCCCCGACGGGCGGCGCATGACCCAGCACGACTGGACCCGCGACGACGGCCGCGTCGTCGGCGTCTTCCTCAACGGCGACCGGCTGCAGGAGGTCGACGAGCGCGGGCGCGAGATCCGCGACGACTCGTTCGTCCTGCTCGTCAACGCGCACTTCGAGGACGTCGAGTTCCGGCTGCCCGGCGCGCGCTTCGGGGCCGCCTGGGTCGGCGAGCTGTCGACCGCGGACCCGGGCGAGCCGCCCGGGGCGCGGCGGCTGGCCGCCCGCGACCCGGTCGTCGTCGCGTCGCGCTCGATCCTCGTCCTGCGCCGCGCGGAGGAGGGCTGACCCCGGTGGAGCTGCGCGCCACCTACCGGCTCCAGCTGTCGCCCGACCTGACGTTCGCCGACGCGGCCGCGCTCGTCCCGTACCTGCGCGACCTGGGGATCTCCCACCTCTACCTGTCGCCGTCGCTGCAGGCCCGGACCGGCTCCACCCACGGCTACGACGTCGTCGACCCGACCCGCGTCTCCGACGCGCTCGGCGGGGAGGCGGGGCTGCGCGCGCTCGCCGGGACGGGCCTGGGGATCGTCCTCGACATCGTCCCCAACCACATGGGCGTCGGCGACGAGAACCGCTGGTGGCGCGATCCGGCGCTGCGGGCCAGGTTCTTCGACGTCGACGAGGAGACCGGCGCGTACCGGCGCTTCTTCGACATCGACGACCTCGCCGCGCTGCGCCAGGAGGACCGCGAGGTGTTCGCGGCGACCCACGCGAAGGTGCTCGAGCTGCTGGCCGACGGCGTCCTCGACGGGCTGCGCGTCGACCACCCCGACGGGCTCGCCGACCCGGCCGACTACCTGCGCCGGCTGCGGGCCGCCGGGGCCGAGCGGGTGTGGGTTGAGAAGATCCTCGCCGCCGGGGAGCCGCTGCGCGACGACTGGCCGGTGGCGGGGACCGTCGGCTACGAGTTCCTCAACCAGGTGCAGGGGCTGTTCGTCGACGCGCGCGCCGAGCCGGCGTTCACCGCCCTCCACGTCGAGGTCACCGGCGAGACGCGCGGGTTCGAGGAGATCGCGCTCGAGGCCCAGCTCGAGCAGGCGGCCGGGCCGTTCGCGCGCGAGGTCGAGCGGCTCGAGCGCGAGGGGGAGGGGGCGTTCGACGCCGCGACGATCGCCGACGGGCTCGCGCGCCTGCCCGTCTACCGCACGTACGTCGACCCGTGGGAGGGGCGGGTGGCGCCCGAGGACGAGCGCGCGATCCGCGCCGCGCACCTCGACCCCGCCCTCGCCCGGGCGCTCCTGCTCGAGGACCGCGGCGTCCCCGGCGGGTTCGTGCAGCGCTTCCAGCAGACGTCGCCGCCGGTGACGGCGAAGGGGGTCGAGGACACCGCGTTCTACCGCTACCACCGCCTCGTCGCCCTCAACGAGGTCGGCGGCGCGCCCGAGCGCTTCGGGCTCGACGTGGCGAGCTTCCACGCCGCGAACCTCGAGCGGGCCGCCCGCCACCCGCTCACCCTGCTCGTCACCCAGACCCACGACACGAAGCGCGGCGGCGACGTGCGGGCGCGGATCGGCGCGCTGACCTGGGTGCCGGGGCCGTGGCGCGAGCGGGTCCTCGCCTGGCGGGCGCTGAACGCGCCGCTGCGCGAGGACGGCCTGGGGCCCGACCCCGGCGAGGAGTACCTCCTGTACCAGACGCTCGTCGGCGCCTGGCCGATCGAGCCGCTCGAGCGCCTCGACGCCTACCTCGTCAAGGCGCTGCGCGAGGCGAAGGTGAACACGGCGTGGACGGCGCCCGACGAGGCGTGGGAGGCCGCCGTCGTGCGCTTCGCCCGCGCCGTCGTCGCCTCCGAGGCCTTCCTGGCCGACTTCCTGCCCTTCCAGGCGCAGGTGGCCGAGCTGGCCGAGCGCTCGATCCTCGGCCAGCTCCTGCTCAAGCACACGGTGCCCGGCGTGCCCGACACCTACCAGGGCGACGAGCTGGCCGCGCTGAGCCTCGTCGACCCCGACAACCGCCGGCCGGTCGACTGGGCGGCGCGGCGGGCCGCGCTGGACGCGCTGCGGGCCGGGGCGCCGCCCGCGCCCGGGCACCGCAAGCTGTGGGTCATCCACACGGCGCTGGCGCTGCGGGCGCGGCGGCCCGAGGCGTTCCTGGGCCCCTACCGGCCGCTGCCCGCGCCGGCGGGCGTGTGCGCGTTCACCCGCGGCGACGACGAGGTCGCCGTGATCGTCCCGGTCGCGCCCGGCGTCCCGTGCCGGGCGCAGCTGCCCGGCGGCGGCTGGCGCGAGCTGCTCGTCCACGACGACGGCCTCTCGCTGCTGGAGCGCGCCTAGGGCGCTGCGACCCGCAGCGCGCCGCCGGACGGGCGCGACGCGTACAGTTCCGGGCCAGCCGTGAACGGCCGCGTCCTGATCGTCTCCTGGGAGTACCCGCCGGTCGTCGAGGGCGGCCTCGCGCGGCACGTGCGCAAGCTCAGCGAGGCGCTGGTGGCGCAGGGGGTCGAGGTCCACGTCCTCACCCGCGGCGAGCCCGAGCGCGAGGTCCGCGCCCGCGTCCACGTCCACCGGGTGCCCGAGCCGGCGTGGCCGCGCGACCTCGACCGCTTCCTGGCCTGGGTGCAGGCGATGAACGACGACATGCTGCGCGTCGGGTCCGAGCTCGTCGACGAGCTCGAGTTCGACCTCGTCCACGGCCACGACTGGCTCGTGGCGCGCGCCGGGTCGGCGCTGGCCGACCGCGTCGGCGTCCCGTTCCTGACGACGATCCACGCGACCGAGCACGGCCGCCACCAGGGCTGGGTCCACAAGCCGCCGCAGTCGACGATCCACGCGACCGAGCGCTGGATGGCCCGCCGCGCCGACGCGATCGTCTGCTGCTCGCACTACATGCGCGGCCACATCGCCGACGTGTTCGGCGTCGACGAGGCGGGCGTGACCGTCATCCCCAACGGGATCGACCCGGGCGACCTGCAGCCGCTCGGCGACCTGGAGGCGCTGCGCGCGAAGTACGCGGCCCCCGACGAGCGGCTGCTGCTGCTCGTCGGCCGCCTCGTCTACGAGAAGGGCTTCCAGTTCGCCCTCGACGCGCTCCCGGCCGTGATCCGGCGCGTCCCGAACCTGCGCTTCCTCGTCGCCGGCTCCGGCACCCACGAGCAGGAGCTCAAGCGCCAGGCGCGGGAGCTGGGGCTCATGGCGCACGGCACGTTCGTCGGCTGGATCGACGACGCGCTGCTGCACTCGCTGTACCGGATCGCCGACCTGACCGTGGTGCCGTCGCTGTACGAGCCGTTCGGGCTCGTGGCGCTGGAGGCGATGGCCAGCGGCTGCCCGTGCATCGTCGCCAACACCGGCGGGCTGGCCGAGGTGGCGCCCAGCGACGACGTCGCGCTGCGCTTCCGCTCGCGCGACCCGAAGTCGCTGGCCCGGATGATGGTCCGCGTCCTCACCGACGACGCGCTGCGCGACCGCCTCGTCGCGCAGGCCAGCGAGCACGTCCTGCGCTTCGACTGGAACGACGTCGCCGCCCAGACCCGCGAGCTGTACGCGCAGATGGTCGCCGCCGCCGGCGTCGCGCGGTCGCGGGCGGCCCGGATCTCGTCGTAGGCGGCGACGCCGCCCCGGGCATCCGGCCGCTATCGTCAGGCGGCCCATGAAGACGACCGTCACCGAGCTGCCCGAGTCCCGAGTCCGCGTCGAGGCGGAGGTGCCGCCCGAGGAGGTCGAGCGGGCGATGGCCCGCACCGCGCGGGCGTTGGGCCGCTCGATGCGGATCCCCGGCTTCCGCAAGGGGAAGATCCCGCCCCCGGTCGTCATCCGCCGCATCGGCCGCGAGGCCGTCCTCGACGAGACGGTCCGCGACTCGATCGGCCGCTGGTACGCCGACGCGATCGGCGACGCGCGCATCTCGCCCGTCGGCGAGCCCGACCTGAAGCTGCCCGAGCAGCTCCCGGGGGAGGGCGAGGCGTACACGTTCACCGTCGAGATCGGGGTGCGCCCGAAGGCGAAGCTCGGCACGTACAAGGGGATCGAGGTCGGCCGCCGCGAGCCGCGCGCCGACGAGGCGGCCGTCCAGGCCGAGCTCGAGGCGCTGCGCGAGCGCGCCGCCCGCCTGGAGACCGTCGACCGCGAGGCGCGCGAGGGCGACTTCGTCGTCATGGACTACGTCGGCTCGATCGACGGCGAGCCGTTCGAGGGCGGCGCGGGCCGCGACCAGATGGTCGAGCTCGGCTCCGGCCGCCTCATCCCCGGCTTCGAGGAGCAGCTGACCGGCGCGAAGGCCGGCGAGGAGCGCACCGTGAAGGTGACGTTCCCGCAGGAGTACGGCGCGCAGCACCTGGCGGGCAGGGACGCCGAGTTCGCGGTCACCGTCAAGGAGGTCCGCGAGAAGGTCCTGCCCGAGCTCGACGACGACTTCGCCGTCGACCAGGCCGGCTTCGACAGCCTCGACGAGCTGCGCGAGGACATCGCCGCCAAGCTCAAGGAGGCCGACGAGCGCGCGATCGACCGCGCCTTCCGCGAGGCGGTCGTCGACGCGGTCGCCAAGGAGGCCGAGGTCGACATCCCGGCCTCGCTCGTCGAGGCCCGCGCCCGCGAGCTGTGGGACAGGATGCTGCACTCCCTGGCCCACCAGGGCATCTCCAAGGACGCCTACCTGCAGATCGCGGGCAAGAGCGAGGAGGAGCTGCTCGAGGAGGCCAAGCCGGAGGCCGAGACGGCGCTGCGCCGCGAGGCGGTCGTGGCCGCCGTCGTCGAGGCCGAGGGGATCGAGCCGTCCGACGGCGACATCCTCGACGCGCTCCAGGCGTCGGCCGTGCGCGAGAACGTCAAGCCCGAGAAGCTGCGCGACCGCCTCGAGAAGACGGGCCGCCTGGAGGACCTCAAGGAGGACCTCGCCGCGCGCGCCGCGATCGACCTCCTCGTCGAGGAGGCCAAGCCGATCAGCGTCGAGCAGGCCAAGGCCCGCGACAAGCTGTGGACGCCCGACAAGGACGAGGAGCCGTCGGGCGAGACCCCGCAGCTCTGGACGCCCGGCTCCTGAGCCGGATCGGGCCCGGGGCGCTCGAGGCCTCCCGGGCCCGGACGACCATCTCGGTAGACTCCGCCACCTGCACGTCGGGGAGGAATCGCCCCGACACGGAGCGAACGAAGCGAGGATCATGAGCCCACTTGTCCCCATGGTCGTAGAGCAGACGTCGCGAGGCGAGCGCGCCTTCGACATCTACTCGCGACTGCTCAACGAGCGCATCATCTTCCTGGGGACGCCGGTCGACGACCAGATCGCGAACCTCATCGTGGCCCAGCTCCTGCATCTCGAGTCCGAGGACCCCGAGAAGGACATCTCGCTCTACATCAACTCGCCGGGCGGGTCGGTGTACGCGGGGCTGGCGATCTACGACACGATGCAGTTCATCAAGCCCGACGTGCAGACGATCTGCGTCGGGATCGCGATGTCGATGGGCGCGCTCCTGCTGGCCGGCGGCGCCGAGGGCAAGCGGATGGCGCTGCCGAACGCCAAGATCCTCATCCACCAGGTGAGCTCCGGCTTCCAGGGCCAGGCGACGGACATCGAGATCCACGCCCGCGAGATCATCGACATCCGCCAGCGCCTGGACCACATCCTGGCCAAGCACACGGGGCAGCCGTACGAGAAGGTCTCCAAGGACACCGAGCGCGACTACTTCATGTCGGCGGAGGAGGCCAAGGAGTACGGCATCATCGACCGCGTGATCTCCCAGCACTAGGTTCGGCGACGAGCGGAGACGCTGGCGACATGGCCCGACCGACCGACTCAAACGAGCAGCTTCTCTGCAGCTTCTGCGGCAAGTCGCAGCGGCAGGTCAAGAAGCTGATCGCGGGACCCGGCGTCTACATCTGCGACGAGTGCATCGATCTCTGCAACGAGATCATCGACGAGGAGCTCACCGCTCCCCCGTCGTTCGACATCGAGAACCTGCCCAAGCCGCGCGAGATCTGGGAGGTCCTCAACGAGTACGTCGTCGGCCAGGAGCCGGCGAAGCGCACGCTCTCGGTGGCGGTCTACAACCACTACAAGCGCGTGCAGATGATGCAGTCGGGCGAGAACGACATCGAGCTGCAGAAGAGCAACATCCTGCTGCTCGGCCCGACCGGCTGCGGCAAGACGCTCCTGGCCCAGACGCTCGCGAAGATCCTCAACGTCCCGTTCGCGATCGCCGACGCGACCGCGCTCACCGAGGCCGGCTACGTCGGCGAGGACGTCGAGAACATCCTGCTCAAGCTCATCCAGGCCGCCGACTACGACGTCAAGAAGGCCGAGACGGGGATCATCTACATCGACGAGGTCGACAAGATCGCCCGCAAGGCCGACAACCCGTCGATCACCCGTGACGTCTCCGGCGAGGGCGTCCAGCAGGCGCTGCTGAAGATCCTCGAGGGGACGACCGCGTCGGTGCCGCCGCAGGGCGGGCGCAAGCACCCCCACCAGGAGTTCCTGTCGATCGACACGACGAACATCCTGTTCATCTGCGGCGGGGCGTTCGCGAACCTCGACAAGGTCATCGAGCGGCGCATCGGCCACAAGGGCGTCGGCTTCGGCGCGGCGATCGAGCCGAAGAAGCTCAAGGACACCGGCGAGATCTTCGAGCACTGCCTGCCCGAGGACCTCGTCAACTACGGCCTCATCCCCGAGTTCATCGGCCGCCTGCCGGTCGTCAGCGCCGTCCACCAGCTCACGCGCGACGACCTCATCACGATCCTCACCGAGCCGCGCAACGCGCTCGCCAAGCAGTTCCAGCGCTTCTTCCAGTTCGACGGGATCGAGCTCGTCTTCTCCGACGAGGCGCTCGGCGCGATCGCCGACAAGGCGCTCGAGCGCGAGACCGGCGCCCGCGGCCTGCGCTCGATCCTCGAGGAGATCCTCCTCGACGTCCAGTTCGAGCTGCCGTCGCGCCGCGACGTGAAGAAGTGCGTCGTCACCAAGGAGACCGTCAACCGCGGGATCCCGCCGACCCTCGTGACCGAGGCGACCGGCGACGACGCCTCCGAGCACGCCGCCTCGGCCTAGCGCCGCCCCGCGGTCGACCGCGTCCGCCCTTCCCGCGCGCCTCGTCGCGCGTTCCAGGCGGACGTGTGGCACCTGGCGTCGACCTGTCCGATGCCAGGTGCCGCACGTCGGCTCGTCGGGCGGGCGGCAGACGCCTGCGGGGTGGCGGGCCGCCCGCGCGGGTAGCCTGAGCCCATGCTCAGGCTCGGCCCGCTGCGCAAGGTCCCGTGGCTGCTGCTCTTCGAGGCGGCCCGCGTCACGCACGGGCACGTCATGGAGCGCACGTCGCCGGCCGACCGCCGCCGCGTCATGCAGCTCGTGCGCCGCACCCGCGGCAACCCGCTCGCGCTCACCGCGCGCGAGCGCCGGGAGCTGAAGGCGATCGCGGCCAAGCTCGACCTCGCCCAGCTCGCCGCCGCGCTCTCGCCGTTCGGCGCGCTGCGCCCCGGCCGCCGCTGACGCGCCGCGTCGGGGGACGCGGACCGCGGTTGGACCTACACTCCACCGCTCACATGAGCAGCGACCTGGAGTCCCGCACCCGCTTCGAGCCGGCCGAGGTGGAGCAGCGCGTCATGGCGCGCTGGCTGGAGTCGGGCCTCTTCCATCCCGAGCCCGAGGGAACGCCGGACGAGAACTACTCGATCGCGATCCCGCCGCCGAACGTCACCGGCGCCCTGCACATGGGGCACGCGCTGAACGGCACGATCCAGGACTGCCTCGTGCGCCTGGCCCGCATGGAGGGCCGGCGCACGAAGTGGATCCTCGGCACCGACCACGCCGGGATCGCGACCCAGAAGCAGGTCGAGCAGCTGCTCGCCTCCGAGGGCACGAGCCGCCAGGAGATCGGCCGAGAGGCGTTCGTCGAGCGCGTCTGGCAGTGGCGCGAGCAGTACGGCCGCACGATCGTCGAGCAGTTCAAGCGGCTCGGCGCCTCGGTGGACTACGACGACGAGCGCTTCACCCTCGACGAGCACTACGCCGACGCCGTCCTGCGCGTCTTCGTCGCCCTCTACGAGAAGGGCCTCATCTACCGCGACCACCGCATCGTCAACTGGGACCCGGGGCTGCGCACGTCGATCTCCGACCTCGAGGTCGAGGACCGCGAGGTCACCGACACGCTCTACTCGATCGCCTACCCGCTCGAGGGCGGCGGCGAGATCGTCATCGCCACCGTCCGGCCCGAGACCATGCTCGCCGACACCGCGATCGCGGTGAACCCCGGCGACGAGCGCTACACCGGCCTCGTCGGGCGCACGGCGATCCTGCCGCTCGTCGGGCGCCGCCTGCCGATCATCGCCGACGAGTACGTCAAAACCGACTTCGGCACCGGCGCGCTGAAGATCACGCCCGGCCACGACCCCAACGACTTCGAGATCGGTCGCAGGCACGGCCTCGAGGAGATCACCGTCATCGGCGAGGACGGGCGCATGACCGCCGAGGCCGGCGAGTTCGCGGGCCTCACCGTCGCCGAGGCGCGCGACCGGATCGTCGAGGCGCTCGACGCCGAGGGCCGCATCCGCCACCGCGAGGCCTACACGCACACGGTCCCGTTCAGCCACCGCTCCGGCGAGCGCGTCGAGCCGCTCATCTCCCTGCAGTGGTTCATGCGCATGGAGCCGCTGGCGCAGCCGGCGATCCAGGCCGTCAAGGACGGCCGCGTCCGCTTCGTCCCCGAGCGCTGGGAGCGGGTCTACCTGCAGTGGATGGAGGAGATCCGCCCGTGGTGCATCTCCCGCCAGCTCTGGTGGGGCCACCAGATCCCGGTCTGGTACCGCGGCGAGGACCAGTCCGAGGTCTACTGCGGGATCGAGCCGCCCGAGGGGGAGGGCTGGGTCCGCGACCCCGACGTCCTCGACACCTGGTTCAGCTCGGCGCTGTGGCCGTTCGCGACGCTGGGCTGGCCCGACGAGACCCCGGCGCTGCGCGCCTTCTACCCGACCGACGTCCTCTCGACGGCGCGCGACATCATCTTCCTCTGGGTCGCCCGCATGATCATGATGGGCCTCGAGTTCTGCGGCGAGGTCCCGTTCAAGGACGTCTACATCCACTCGGTCATCCAGGCCCCCGACGGCCGCCGGATGAGCAAGTCGCTGGGCACCGGCATCGACCCGCTCGACGTCATCGAGGAGCACGGCGCCGACGCCACCCGCTTCGGCCTGCTGGCGATGTCGTCCACCCAGGACGTCCGCTACAGCGCCGAGAAGGTCGAGCAGGGCCAGCGCCTGGCCAACAAGCTCTGGAACGCGTCGCGCTTCGTCCTGCTGCGCGTCGGCGAGGGCGTCGAGGCGGCGCCGCAGCCGCAGACGATCGAGGACCGCTGGATCCTCAGCCGGCTCGAGCGCGCGAAGCGGGGGACCCGCGAGGCGATCGAGGCCTTCGAGTTCCACCGCGCGGCGCTCGGCCTCTACGACTTCGTCTTCGAGGAGCTCTGCGACCGCTACATCGAGCTCGTCAAGCCGCGCCTGCACGACGAGCGCGTCCAGGCGACGCTCCTGCACGTCCTGCGCGAGACGGTCGCGATGGCCCACCCGGTCATCCCGTTCGTCACCGAGGAGATCTGGTCGTACCTGCCCGGCGCCGAGGGCCTGATCGCCGGCGCGCGCTACCCGCAGCCCGACGACCGCTGGCTCGACCCGGAGGCCGAGGCGGCGATCGCCCGCCAGTTCGAGGCCGTCCAGGCCGTCCGCGCCTGGCGCCAGGCGGTCGGCGCCCCGCCCGGGCCGCGGCTGCCCGCCCAGGTCAGCGGCGACTTCGACGGCATCCTCGACGGGATCCTCCTGCTCGCCCGCCTGGAGCTGCGCGACGGCGACGCCGCCGACGCGACCCCGGTGCCCGGGGTGCCGGGCGGCGCGATCTCGATCCTCCCCAACGAGCACGTCGACCTCGAGGCGCACGCCCGGCGGCTGGCCGAGCAGCGCAGGACGCTCGAGGCCGAGATCCGCCGCGCCGAGGGCAAGCTCGCCAACGAGGGCTTCGTCGCCAAGGCGCCCGCCGAGGTCGTCCAGGCCGAGCGCGACAAGCTCGAGCGGCTGCGCCGGGAGCTGGCCGAGCTGTGACCCGCCGGCCGCGCCCGTCCGGCTCGTCGCGCCGCTGGACCGAACGCGACGCCGAGAGCTACCTCCTCGGCCTCGAGCTGTTCGGGATGCGGTTCGGGCTGGACCGGATGCGGCGGCTGCTCGTCGCGCTCGGCGAGCCCCAGGAGCGGTTCGGGGCCGTCCACGTCGTCGGCACGAACGGGAAGTCGTCGACGGTGCGGATGATCGCGGCGATCCTCCGCGCCCACGGGCTGCGCACCGGCGCCTACCTGTCGCCGCACCTCGTCTCGTTCACCGAGCGGGTGCGGGTCGACGACCGCGACCTCGCCCCGGACCTGTTCGCCGAGGCGGTCCGCCGCGCCGCCGCCGCGGCCGCGAAGGTCGACCGCACGCTGCCGCCCGACGACGGCGTCACCCAGTTCGAGGCGCTCACCGCCGCCGCGTTCTGGGCGATGGCCGAGGCCGGGGTGGACGCGGGCGTCATCGAGGCCGGCCTCGGCGGCCGCTGGGACGCGACGAACGTCATCGGCGCGCGCGTCGCCGTCCTCACGAACGTCGGCCTCGAGCACACCCGCTGGCTGGGGCCGACCGTGCGCGACATCGCCCGCGAGAAGCTCGCCGTCGTCCGCCCGGGGGCGACGCTCGTCGTCGGCGCCGACCTGCACCCCGACGCGATGGACGAGGCGCGCAGGCTCGACGCGACGCTGATCGAGGCGCCCGCCGACGCCCCCGGCGTCGAACTGCTGGCCCGCGGCGCGTTCCAGCGGCGCAACTTCGCGCTCGCCCGCGCCGCCGCCGAGGCCTACCTCGGCGAGCTCGACCCCGACAAGGTCGCCGCCGCGGCCGCCGCGACCCGGGTCCCCGGGCGCTTCGAGCAGATCGCCGACGACCCGCCGACGTACCTCGACGGCGCCCACAACCCGGGCGGGATGGCCGCGCTCGCCGACGCGCTGCGGGCCGAGCTCGGCGACCGCCCGGTGACGCTCGTCCTCTCGATCCTCGACGACAAGGACGCCGCCGCCATGCTGGCCGAGCTCGTGCCGCTGGCCGCGCGCGTCGTCGCCACCTCGAACGCGAACCCGCGCGCGCTGTCGCCGGCGACGCTCGAGTCGCTGGCCGAGCAGGTCGGCGCGCGGGAGGTGCGGGCCGACGCCGACCCGCGTCGGGCGCTCGCCCTCGCGCAGGAGCTCGCCGCGCGCGAGGGCGGCGCCGTGCTCGTGACCGGTTCCATCTACCTCATCGCCGACCTGCTGCGGAC
>JADGIB010000288.1 GCA_019683665.1 Solirubrobacteraceae bacterium | reverse complement strand
ACGCCCAGCCACCCCCCGAGCGCCCCGGCGACGGCTCCGCCGAGGTCGCCCCGGCGCCGGTCGACCCGCGCGTGGCGGCGCAGGTGGTCGAGGCGCTCCTGCTCTTCGGGCGCCTGCTGCTCGCCAGCGGCGACGCGGTGAGCGACATCAACCTGCGGCTGCGCGCGATCGCGACGGCGTGGGGCGCGCCGGACGTGCAGTTCATCGTGCTCCCGGACCTGATGCTCGTGTCGTTCAGCCCCGACGAGCCGGCGCACATCATGAGCCGCGACCTCGCGGCCGACCACCTGCAGCTCGACAAGGTCACCCGCCTGCTCAGCCTGTGCCGGCAGGCCCAGCGCGGCGAGGTCGCCCCCGCCGAGGCGATCGCGGCGCTGCGGGAGATCGAGACCGCCAAGCGGCACGTCTCGTTCGCCGGCCAGGTCGCCGGGACGGTCATCCTCACCCTGGGCGCGGCGCTGCTGTTCCGGCCCGACGACGCGTCGCTCCCGCTCCTGCTCGCCCTCGGGGCGCTCGTGGGCGTGATCCAGAACCTCTCGTCCCGGGTCTCCGGCCTGACGGCCATCATCCCCGTGGCGATCTCGTTCGTCGCGGCGACGGCCGCGTTCCTCGTCACCGGGGACCGGCACGAGACGGCCCCGATCGAGGCGCTCATCCCGGCGCTCACGGTCGTGCTGCCGGGCGCGCTGCTGACCATGTCGGCCGTCGACCTGGCGTCGGGCGACACGGTCAGCGGCTCGAGCCGGTTCCTGGAGGGCCTGCTCCAGCTCGCCCTGCTGGCGTTCGGGATCTTCGCCGCAGCCCAGCTCGCCGGCGTGAACCCGTCGGCGACCAGCGCGCACGGCGACGCGTTCGGCGCCTGGGCGCCCTGGCTCGGCGTGGTCGTCTTCGCGGTGGGCGTCGCGGTGCGCGAGTCTGCCCCGCGCACGATGCTCCCCTGGCTGCTGCTCGTGCTGTTCGTCGCCCACGGCGCGCAGATGCTGGGCGACCTGCTGTTCGGCGCGATCCTCTCCGGGTTCGTGGGCACGCTCGTGACCGTCCCCTGGGTGCAGTTCCTCGAGCGCTACCGCACGGCCCCGCCCGCCTTCGCGCTGTTCCTCCCGGCGTTCCTCATGCTCGTCCCCGGGGCCCTCGGGCTGCTCGGCATCAGCGAGCTCGTCGTGACCGAGAAAGGCAACGCCCTCGACGGCATGGTCAACGCGCTCGCGGCGATCCTGGCGATCGCGCTCGGCATCCTCGTCGGCACGCGCGTCACGCACATCGTCAGCGCCGCGCGCCGGGCGCGCAAGCGGCTGCAGGCGTCCCTCCCCGTCCCGCTGGACCAGATCGGCCTGCGACCGCGCCGCGGCACGTCGCTGGCGGGGCGCGTGCGCGGGAGGCTCCGGGGCTCGACCCACGGCGTGCGCCGCGACTCCGACACGGCGGGCGGCGGGTGATGCCCGCGCGGGCATGGGCCGGGCAGGACTCGAACCTGCGCCCTACGGATTATGAGTCCGCTGCTCTGACCGACTGAGCTACCGGCCCGCGCCGTCCAGCCTACCGGCGGCTACCTCCGGCGCAGGGCGCGCTTGACGACCTGGGCGTAGACCTCCTGGCCGGCCTCGGTCGGGTGGGCGCCGTCGGCGAGCAGCGACGGGTCGGCGGAGGCCCCGTACCAGTCGGCCAGGCGGGCCTCGGGCCAGTCCTCCAGGGCGTCCTCCAGGACCTGGTTGGACTGGGCCTCCCAGTTGCGCGGGACGCGGACGTTGACGAGGACGACGCGCTCGAGGCCGCGCAGCACGGCGTGGAGGCGGTCGATGTCGCCCTGGGTCAGCGGCCCGTTCTCGCCGATCTGGACGATGACCTCGTCGGGCAGCGCGCCGTCGAGCGCGTAGCCCTCGACGCGCTCGATGACGTCGACGGCCTGGCGCCCGACGGCGGCGTCGATGCGGGCGTCCGGGCCGAGCGCCTCGCGCAGCGCCTCCTCGGCCCCGAGCATCACCGACGCGCCGACCGCCAGCGGCCCGGCCGGCGCCTGCTCCTGCGCGCCGTCGCCGGCCGCCGCCACGACCTCGGCCGGCTCCTGCCGCGCGGCCGCCGTCGCCTCCGGCGCGCCGGCCCCGGTCACCGGGTCCTCGGTCGCCGAGCGGGCGAACGGGAAGACGAGCAGCGCGAGCAGGACGGCCGCCGCCCCGCCCACCGCGGCCAGGCGCCGCCGCGGGCTGAGCCGGTCCAGCCGCGCCCGCAGCCACGGCCACGCCCGCCCGCGGCGCACCGGCATCTCCACGAACCGGTACGACAGCGCCGCCAGGACCACCGTCACCGCGACCTGGCCCAGCGCGACGAGGGTCGGGTCGGCGTGGACGTCCACCCCGGGCCGCGACAGCGCCATCACCGGCCAGTGGAACAGGTAGATCCCGTACGACCGCTGCCCGACCCAGCGCAGCGGCGCCCAGCCGAAGACCCGCCCGATCCGCGACGCCGGGTGCACGAGCGCGGCGATGACGGCGACCGACGCGAGCGCCACCACGCCCAGCCCGCCCTCGTAGACGAAGCGGTCGTAGTCCTGCCAGCCGAGCATCGCCCACACCAGCACGGCCAGCCCGGCCAGCCCGACCCCGTCGAGGACCCACGCCGCACCGCGCCCGGTCCGCCCCGTCAGCCGCCCCGGCGGCCACGCGAACGCCAGCAGCGCCCCGAACAGCAGCTGCGCGGCCCGCGTGTCGGTCCCGTAGTAGACCCGCGACGGGTCCTCGGGCGGGTCGTGGAGCACGGCCATGAGCACGAGCGACACCGCCGCGATCGCCACCGTGGCGAGCACCGCCCCGCGCCGCCCCGCCCGCGTCAGCGCGAGCGTCAGGATCAGCGGCCACAGCAGGTAGAACTGCTCCTCGACCGCCAGCGACCACAGGTGCTGGAACAGCGACGGCCGCCCGAACGCCTCGAAGTACGAGCGGTCGGCCAGGAT
Source organism: Solirubrobacteraceae bacterium (assembly GCA_019683665.1). Lineage (GTDB taxonomy): Bacteria > Actinomycetota > Thermoleophilia > Solirubrobacterales > Solirubrobacteraceae > Capillimicrobium. The sequence goes on along the minus strand of JADGIB010000288.1, from coordinate 1,363 downwards.
CTGGTGCCAGTTGTTGACGTACAGGGCCGAGCTGATCGCGTCCCCGCGCGCCTGCCCCAGCGACGACGGCACGAACACGGCCACGACGAGCAGCGACAGCCCGATGACGAGCAGCGCGGCCGGCAGCAGCCGCCGCGCCCGCCCCAGCCAGAAGCGCTCGAGGTCGATCCGCCCCGCGCGGGCGAACTCGACGAGCAGCAGCGACGTGATCAGGTAGCCGCTGAGCGCGAAGAAGACGTCGACGCCGAGGAACCCGCCGGGCAGCCACGCCGCCCCCGCGTGGTAGACGACGACGCCCGCGACCGCGAACGCGCGCAGCCCGTCCAGCCCCGGCATGTACGGAAGCCGCGGGCCGTCCCTCGGGCCGACTGCCGTCGCGCCGATCATGTCGTCCTGCGCACGCCCACCGTGGCCCAGTCTCGCGCGCCGTCAGGACGCCTGGACGCGTCCGCTCAGGAGTCCGCCTTCGCGACCTTCGCGACCGCCCGCTCGAGCTCGCCGACCGACACCGCGCCCTCGAAGCGCTCGCTGATCCTCCCGTCGCGGTCGATGACGAAGATCCACGGCTCGGTCGGCAGCCGCCACGCCGCGACCGCGTCGGTGAACCCGGCGTTCACGTCGTTGTCGCGGTAGATCTCCTGGTGGATGAACGCGACGTCGTCGCCGTAGTCGGCCTGCACCTGCATGGCGACGTCGACGACCGGGCCGCACACGCGGCTCGCGCAGAACTGCGGCGTCGCGAACACGAGCACGACCGGCTTCCTGCCGAGCACGTCGGCGAGGTCCTCCTTCAGCATCGGCTCGGCCGGCGGCACGCGCGTGGAGATCTTGCGCGCATCCCCGCCGACGGACGTGATCGTCGGCGTGTGCACCGGGATCGCGTCGTCGCCGACCCGCGGCGGCAGCCCCTTCTGCCCCTTGCGCGGGATCGTCAGCTCGAACCCGGTCGTCGCGACGAGCCGCCCGTCGAGCCGCGCCACGCCGGTGATGACGCGCTTGCCGGGCTCGTCGATCGGGACCTCGGCGACGTAGATCGACGCCTTCGCCTCCGGGTCCTGGGCCGTGTTGCGCGACTCGAACTGCGGCTTGACCTTCAGCGACTCGCTGCGGGCCAGGAACGGGCCGCGGACGTTGCCGCCGTCGTGGTCGGTCGTGTAGAGCGCGACGTCGGCGCCGCTGAGGAGCTTGTTCGCCCGGTCGCGCAGCGCGAACGCGACCCGGTTCCGGCCGACGGTCAGCGACGCGACCGTCGTCGGGACCAGGGTCGGGCCCTTCGGCAGCCCGGCGCGCAGCGTCTCCAGGGTCTTGCCCTTCGCCTTGGGGAAGTCCTCGACGCGGGCCGCCGGCTCGGGCGGGGGCGGCG
>JADGIB010000287.1 GCA_019683665.1 Solirubrobacteraceae bacterium | reverse complement strand
CACGGGGTTCAGCGCCGAGCTGTGGCACGACGTCGAGCCGACGTTCCAGGCGATCCTCGAGCACCCGTTCCTGACCGGGCTCGTCGACGGGTCGCTGCCGATCGAGCGCTTCCGCCACTACGTCGTCCAGGACGCACACTACCTGCGCGCCTACGCGCGGGCGCTCGCCTACGCCGGCGCGCACGCCGACGAGCCGGCCGACACCGCGCTCTTCACCGGCTCGGCGATCGAGGCGATCGAGGTCGAGCAGGCGATGCACGCCGAGCTGCTGGGCGAGTTCGGGATCACGCCCGCCGACGTCGAGGCGACGCCGCTGTCGCCCAGCGCCCAGCTCTACGTGAGCACGATGCTCGCCGACGCCGCCCAGGGCCCGTTCTCGCGCGCCGTCGCGTCGCTGCTGCCCTGCTTCTGGATCTACTGGGAGGTCGGCCGGCGCCTCGTCGAGCAGGGCTCGCCCGACCCGCGCTACCAGCGCTGGATCGACACGTACGCCGACGAGGCGTTCGGGCGCACGGTCGAGGCCGTCATCGCCGTGACCGAGCGCGTCGCCGGCCGGGTCGGCGACGACGAGCGCGAGCGGATGCGCACCCTGTTCGCGCAGGGGTGCCGGTTCGAGTGGATGTTCTGGGACGCGGCCTGGCGCGAGGAGCGCTGGCCGATCCCGCTCGGCCGCGCCGCGGGCTGAGCCCCGGATATCGTGGCGGGCCGCAGCAACGACCAAGGAGACCGAATGCCGGACCGCACCCTCATCCTCGTCAAGCCCGACGCGTTCGCGCGCGGCCTCACCGGCGAGATCATCGCCCGCTTCGAGCGCAAGGGCCTGAAGCTCGTCGCCCTCGAGCTCAAGCAGCTCGACCGCGCCACCGCCGAGCAGCACTACGCCGAGCACCGGGAGAAGCCGTTCTTCGGCGAGCTCGTCGACTTCATCACCTCCGGCCCGCTCGTCGCGATGGTGCTCGAGGGCCAGGACGCGGTGAAGGCCGCCCGCCAGATCATCGGCGCCACGAACCCGCTCGAGGCGGCGCCGGGCTCGATCCGCGGCGACTTCGCCATCGAGGTCGGCCAGAACATGGTGCACGGCTCGGACTCGCCGGAGTCCGCCGAGCGCGAGGCGAAGCTGTTCTTCCCGAACCTGTCCTGACCGGCCCGGACCACATCCCCCAGCCGCTGGTCCTGGCGAGCCGCTCGCCGCAGCGGCGCGCGATCCTCGAGCAGCTCGGCGTCCCGTTCGAGGTCCGACCCACGGACGCCGAGGAGCTCGTCGAGGGCGACCCGCACGTGGTCGCCCTCGAGAACGCGCGCCGCAAGGCGCAGGCCGCGCGGGCCGAGGCCCCCGAGGGCGCGCACGTGCTCGCGGTCGACACCGTCGTGGCGCTCGACGGGACCGTCCACGGCAAGCCGGCCGACGCCGAGGAGGCGCGCGCGACGCTGCGCGCGCTCGGCGGGCGGACCCACGAGGTGATCGGCGGCGTCGTGCTCGACGACCAGGCGACGCTGGCCGTCACGCGGGTGACCTTCCGGGAGCTGGACGACGCGCTGATCGACTGGTACCTGGCCACGGAGGAGTGGCGCGAGCGCGCCGGCGGCTACGCGATCCAGGGCCGCGGCGCGGCGCTCGTCCGAGCGATCGACGGGGACTACCTGAACGTCGTCGGGCTGCCGGTCGCGGCCCTGTTGGATGTTCTGGAAACCAGCGCTTTTCGGCGCTGAGCGCTCCGAACCCTCCGCTACACTGCCCCCGGACGCGGCCCCCCGCGGTGCGCCTCCAGCGCCGCGTCCCGCTCCCCCTCCATCCATGGGCTTCTTCAGCTATCTCACCGGCTTCGGCGGCCGCGACATGGCGGTGGACCTCGGCACGGCGAACACGCTCGTGTACGTGCGCGGGCGGGGGATCGTCCTGTCCGAGCCGAGCGTGGTCGCCATCGACCAGAGGACGGGCGAGGTCCACGCCGTCGGCATCGAGGCCAAGCGCATGCTCGGCCGCACCCCCGGCACGATCTCCGCGATCCGCCCGCTCAAGGACGGGGTCATCGCGGACTTCGACGTCACCGAGGAGATGCTGCGCCACTTCATCCAGAAGGTGCACCAGAACCGCTGGGCGCATCCCCGGGTCGTCGTCTGCGTGCCGTCGGGCGTCACGGGCGTCGAGAAGCGCGCCGTCGAGGAGGCGTGCCTGTCGGCCGGCGCCCGCACCGCGTACCTGATCGAGGAGCCGATGGCCGCCGCGATCGGCGCCGGCCTGCCCGTCGGCGAGCCGACCGGCTCCATGGTCGTCGACATCGGCGGCGGCACGAGCGAGGTCGCCGTCATCTCGCTCGGCGGCATCGTCGTGTCGAAGTCGATCCGCATCGGCGGCGACGAGCTCGACGAGGCGATCATCAACTACGCCAAGCGCGAGTACAAGCTGCTCATCGGCCAGCAGACGGCCGAGGAGCTCAAGCTCGAGATCGGCTCCGCGTACCCGATGGAGGAGGAGGTCCAGGCCGAGATCCGCGGCCGCGACATGGTCTCCGGCCTCCCGAAGACCGTCGTCCTCACCAGCGAGGAGATCCGCCAGGCGCTGGAGGAGCCGCTGTCGCAGATCATCGAGGCCGTCAAGGAGACCCTCGACCGGACCCCGCCGGAGCTCGCGTCCGACATCATGGACCGCGGGATCATGCTCGCCGGGGGCGGATCGCTGCTGCAGGGTCTGGATGACCGCCTCCGCGAGGAGACCCAGATGCCGGCCCACCTGGCCGAGTCGCCGCTGACGTGCGTCGCGGTCGGCTCCGGCCGGTCGCTGGAGGAGTTCGAGGTCATCCATCGCGCGAACAAGAACTCACGTAACCGCCGCCGGCGCCCATGAGCGAGGTGCGGCCGGTGCGGCGCGGTGCGACCACCAACGTGGAAAAGGCTTCGTTGTGTACGACAAGTCGGTGCGCCGGCGACGAGCGGTGCTCATCCTGCTCGTCGTCTGCTCCCTGATCCTCCTCACCGCGTACTTCGGCGAATCGCCGGGCAGCCCACTGCACAGCGTGCAGCGCGGGTTCCTGCAGGTCGTCTCGCCGATCCAGGAGGGGGCGAGCCGGGCGCTGAAGCCGGTGCGCGACCTGTTCGGCTGGTTCGGCGACACGCTCGACGCCAAGGAGGAGCGCGACCGGCTGCGCGACGAGCTGGAGGAGGCGCGCCGCGCGGCGATCGCGAACGCCGCCGCCGCGCGCGAGGCCGAGCAGCTGCGCAAGCTCCTGGGCCTCGACGAGCGCCTCGGCCTGGAGGAGATGCGGCCGGTGACCGCCCGCGTCATCACGCGCTCCCCGACGTTGTGGTACTCGACGGTGTCGATCAACAAGGGCACGAGCGACGGCGTCCGCGTCGACCAGCCGGTCGTCAACGGCGACGGGCTCGTCGGCACGGTCACCGCCGCCACGAGCAACTCCGCGATCGTCACGCTCATCACCGACCACACGAGCGGCGTCTCCGCCGTCGTCAACGAGACCGGCGTCGCCGGCGTCGTCCAGCCCGCCGTGGGCAAGCCCGACGACCTGCTGCTCGAGTACATCCGCCGCGGCGACCGCATCGAGGAGGGCCAGACGGTCGTGACCGCGGGCTCGACGTCGCGGCGCTACGAGTCGCTGTTCCCGCCGGGGATCCCGGTCGGCGTGATCACGAAGGTCGACGACGAGGAGCTCGACATCTACCAGCGCGTCCACGTGCGCCCGTTCGCGCAGCTGCGCCGCCTCGACGTCGTGCAGGTCCTCACCTACCCGAACGGGGGTGAGACGTGACCTCCGGCTCGACCTCGAAGCTCGCGCTGCGGATCGCGATCCTGGCGCTCGTGGCCGCGCTGCTGGAGATCGTCGCCGTCTCGCAGGTCTCGGTCTTCGGGGTCAGCGCCGACCTGACCCCGCTCGTCGTCGCCTCGGTCGGGCTGCTGACCGGCTCGATCCCGGGCGCCGCGGTCGGGTTCGGGATGGGCCTCTTCCTCGACCTCGCGCTCGTGCAGACCCTCGGCGTCAACTCGCTCATCTACACGGTCGTCGGCTACGGCGCCGGCCGCCTGCGCGAGCTGCGCGACCCGCAGGGCGCGCTCGTCCCGATCGCCGTCGGCGCCGTCGCGACCGCGGTCGCCACGATCGGCTACTCGATCATCCAGGTCCTGCTCGGCGTCGACGCGCCGGTCAGCCTCCTGCTCGTCCGCGACATCGTCACGACGATCGTCGTGAACACGATCCTCGCCGCCCCGGTGTTCGCGGTCGTGCGCCGCGCCCTCGTCGGCGCGCTCCCCGACGACCCCGCCCGCCGCCGCCGCCGCGCCTACACGACCGGCGGCCTGTCC
>JADGIB010000286.1 GCA_019683665.1 Solirubrobacteraceae bacterium | reverse complement strand
CCTAGGCCGGGTCTAGGCTGAGGGGGCGTGGCCGCCCACGACGGACGCTACGCCCCCTCCCCCTCCGGGCCGCTGCACCTCGGCAACCTGCGCACGGCCCTGCTGGCCTGGCTGTTCGCGCGCTCGGCCGGCGCCCGCTTCCTGGTCCGCATCGAGGACCTCGACCGCGGCCGCTCGCGCCGCGAGCACGAGGCGCGCCAGCTCGCCGACCTCGCCGCGATCGGCCTCGACTGGGACGGCGAGGTCGTCCGCCAGTCCGAGCGCGCCGAGCTCTACGACGCGGCGATCGCCCGGCTCGACACGTACCCGTGCTACTGCACGCGCGCGGAGATCCGGGAGGCGTCGCAGGCCCCGCACGGCGCCCTCCCCCGCTACCCGGGGACGTGCCGGGAGCTGACCGCCGCCCAGCGCGCCGAGCGCGAGGCGGCCGGGCGGCGGCCCGCGCTGCGGCTGCGGGTCGCGCCGGGGCCCGCGGTCGCGTTCACCGCCCGCCTGCTCGGGCCCCAGCGCGGCCCGGTCGACGACCTCGTCGTGCGCCGCAACGACGGCACCGCCGCCTACAACCTCGCCGTCGTCGTCGACGACGCCGACCAGGGCGTCGGCGAGGTCGTCCGCGGCGCCGACCTCGTCGACGCGACGCCGAGCCAGCTGCACCTCCACGACCTCCTCGGCCTGCCCCGCCCGACGTACGCGCACGTGCCGCTCGTCCTCGGGCCGGACGGGTCCCGGCTGGCCAAGCGCCACGGGTCGGTGACGCTCGCCGACCGCGCGGCGGCCGGCGAGACGCCCGAGCGGGTCCGCGCGCGGCTGCTGGCCTCGGTCGGGCTGCCCGGCGATCTGGAGGAGGCGCTCCGGATCTTCGACCCGGGGTCGCTACCGTGTGAGCCGACGATGCTCACCCCCGAGGACCTTCGATGATCCTGCGCGTCACGCGCTTCTGGCTGCCGGCGATCGTCGTGGCGATCGGCCTGATCCTGTGGCTCATCGAGCCGACGGTCGATCGCGCCGAGGGATCGGCCGGGATCATCGGGGCGGGCCTGTCGATCTGGCTGCTGAACCTCCTCTACCGCATCGGGGTCAAGGGCGACTCCGAGCGCAACGAGGAGGACGAGGCGCGGGCGTTCTTCGACGAGCACGGCTACTGGCCGGACGAGGAGCCGCCGGCATCGAAGGGGCCCCGCGGCACCCGGACGCCGCCGCGCGCGCCGCGCCACTCGGGCTGATCTGATGGATTTCCCCGATCATCGCCGCCGCACCCACCCCCACCGCTGAGCTGCCGTCCCACGCCGCCGCGGTCCGCGCCGCCGGCCCCATGGGCATCGACACCGAGTTCATGGGCGAGGGCCGCTACCGGACGCTGCTGTGCCTCGTCCAGGTGTCCGTGCCCGTCGACGGCGAGGTCCGCGTCGACGTCATCGACCCGCTCGACGAGTCCGTCGACCCGTCGCCGCTGGCCGAGGTCCTCGCCGACCCCGAGGTCGAGGTCATCATGCACGCCGCCCGCCAGGACGTCGCGCTGCTGCGGCGCGTGTGGCGGACCGAGGTCACGAACCTGTTCGACACCCAGGTCGCGGCCGGGTTCGCCGGGCTGCGCGCCCAGGCCGGCTACGAGTCCCTGCTGAGCGAGCTGCTCGGCGTGCGCCTGCCGAAGACGGCCTCCTACACGAAGTGGGACCGCCGGCCGCTCAGCCCCGAGCAGATCGCCTACGCGCGCGAGGACGTCCTCCACCTCTTCGACCTGGCCGACGCGATCCAGCAGCGGCTGCGCGCCAGCGGGCGCCTCGAGTGGGCGCGCGAGGAGTGCCGGGCCCTGGAGCGGGTGTCCGACGAGCGCGAGCTCGACCAGGTCTTCGAGCGGCTGCCGCGGATCGCCAGCCTCGACCCCCGCTCGCGCGCGGTCGCCCGCGAGCTCGTCGAGTGGCGCGAGTCGCTGGCCGCCACCCAGGACCGGCCGGTCCAGTCCGTGCTCGCCGACGCCGCGCTCGTCGAGCTGGCCAAGCGCAAGCCCGACTCGCGCCGGGCGCTGGAGAACATCCGCGGGATCAACCCGGGGAACCTGCGCCGTCGCGGCGACGACCTGCTCGAGGTCATCGCCCGCGGCCGCGACCGCGAGCCGATCCCGTTCTCCGGCGAGCGGCGCCCCGCCCCGCACCCGGGCGACCCGCCGCTGATCGCGATGTGCGAGGCGCTCGTGCGCACCCGCGTCGCGGAGGCCGAGCTGGCCTACGAGCTCGTCGCCTCGCGCGCCGACCTGCAGGCGATCCTCACCGCCGTGCGCAACGGCGACGAGGAGCCGGACGTGCGGACGCTGACCGGCTGGCGGCGCGAGCTCGTCGGCGAGGAGCTGCTGGCGCTGCTGCGCGGCGAGCGGTCGCTCGCCGTCGAGGACCTCTCGGTCCGGATCACCGAGCGCTGACGGCCGCGCGCATGACCTCGACCGGCGCCGGGCGGCCGGTCCAGATCTCCAGCGAGCGGGCGCCCTGGCGCACGAGGATCTCCAGCCCGTCGACGGTCGGGAGGCCGGCGGCGCGGGCCGCGCGGACGAGCGCGGTGCCGCCGTCGCGGTAGACGAGGTCGACGACGGCGCCGTAGCGGTCGAGCGCCTCGAGGTCGATCGGGCTCGCGTCGGGGTCGTGGAGGCCGACCGTCGTGCAGTTCACGAGGACGGCGGCGGGCGGCAGCGTCGCGGTCGCGGCGACGCCGTCGCCGAGGTCGTCGGCGAGCCGCTGCGCGCGCTCGGGCGTGCGGTTGTGGACGAGCACGGCGCCGGCGCCCGCCTCGCGCAGCGCGTACGCGGCCGCCCGCGCGCTGCCGCCGGCCCCGAGGACGAGCGCGTCGGCGCCGTCGAGCGGCGCCGGGAGCGCGTCGATCAGGCCGGGGGCGTCGGTGTTGTCGGCCAGGATCCGCCCGTCGCGGAACGTCAGCGTGTTCGCGGCGCCGATCGCCCGGGCCGCGTCGGTCGCCTCGTCGGCGACGGCGAGCGCGACCTCCTTGTGGGGGACGGTGACGTTCGCACCGAGGAAGCCGGCGCCGGGGAGCGCGCGGATCGTCTCGGCGACGAGGCCGGGCGGCAGCGGCAGGTGCTGGTAGCGCCAGCCGTCCAGGCCGAGCGCGGCGAGCGCGGCGTTCTGCATCGCCGGGGAGCGGCTGTGGCGGACCGGCCAGCCGATCACGCCGAGGCGGGTCGGGGCGGCGGGCGGCATCAGTCGTCGCAGGTGTCGGGGGACCTGCCGCCGTTCTTCGCGCGCGCGGCCTCGTAGGCGGCGACGTCGCGCTGGAACTCCTCGTCGGTGACGCTGAAGCTGTGCTCGCCGCACGTGCCGGGCTTGACGACGTAGTAGAGGTAGTCGACGTCGGCCGGCTTGGCGGCGGCCTTGATCGAGGCCAGGCCGGGGTTGCCGATCGGGGTCGGCGGCAGGCCGAGGCGGGTGCGCGTGTTGTACGGCGTGTCGCGCTCCAGCTCGGAGACGCGCAGCGGGCGGTCCCAGACGCCGAGCTCGTAGCGGGTCGTCGCGTCGATGCCGAGCGGCATCCCCTCGCGCAGGCGGTTGTAGATGACGGCCGCGATCAGCGGGCGCTCCTTGTCGACCTGGGCCTCGCGCTCGACCATCGAGGCGATGATGAGCACGTCGTAGGGCGTCAGGTTGCGGCGCTTGGCCGCGCGCATCGAGACCGAGTCGAAGTTGCGCCGGAAGGCGTCGAGCTGCTGGCCGACGAGGGCGCGCGCGGTCGCCTTCCCCTCCGCCAGCTCGTAGGTGGCCGGGAACAGGAAGCCCTCCAGCGTGCGGGTGGTGCGCGGCGCGCCGTAGTCGCGCGGGTCGAAGCCCTTGTGGCGCTTGGAGGCGGCGAGGTAGTCGCCGCCGATCCCGGCCTTCTTGGCCACCGCGGCCATGTCGCGGCGCGTGAGGCCCTCGGGGAGCGTGACCTTCACGGTCGGCGGGGCGGCCGGCTCGGCCCGGGTGAGCGCGTCGAGCGCGGCCCCGTAGCTCATGTCGCGGGCGAGCGTGTAGCGGCCGGCCTTGAAGTCGTCGTGCTTGCCGGCCAGCCGGGCGCGCAGGTCGAAGAAGAAGCCCGAGGAGACGACGTCCTTGTCGGCGAGGAGGTCGCCGACCTGGCGGGCGGTGGCGCCCTGCGGGATCTCGACGGCGACGCGGCCGCTGCCGTCGCCCTTGCCGGGCTGGAAGAGGCTGAACAGGAACCACAGGACCGCGGCGGCGAGCACGATGACGAGCACGGCGGCGATCCGCGCGCCCCAGCTGCGCCGACGGACCGGCCCCTGCGCCGGGCTGCGGCGCGCGGCGGGCGGCGCGTACCGGCGCCGCGGCGGGCGCGGGCCCGGGCGCGCGGC
>JADGIB010000285.1 GCA_019683665.1 Solirubrobacteraceae bacterium | reverse complement strand
ATTGTCTTAAACCCGACCGCGCGGCGCGGGGCGCGGCCGGGGCGGCCGCGGCGGCCCGCGCGGCGCGGGCGCCGCCGGCGGCGCGCGACGGGCCGGAGACACGGCGCGGCGCCCGGGTGCCGGGGCTGCGGCGCAGCGAGCGGGCGTGGCCGGTGGCGGCGGCGGTGGACGGAGGCGGGGTCATGCGCGCTCCTCGGGACGCAGCTTGCGGGCGGCGCGCAGCCGGGCGGACGACGCGCGCGGGTTGTCGGCCAGCTCCTCGGGCGACGGGACGACGGCGCGGCGCGACAGCAGCGCCGCCTCGGCCGTGCGCCCGCAGGCGCACACGGGCAGGTCCGGCGGGCAGACGCAGCCCCGGGCGCGCTCGGCCAGGAAGCGCTTCACGCGACGGTCCTCGAGGGAGTGGAACGAGATCCCGGCCAGGCGGCCGCCGTCGCGCAGCAGCTCCCAGGCGGCGGGCAGCGCCCGGTCGAGCTGCTCGAGCTCGCCGTTGACGGCGATGCGGATGGCCTGGAACGTGCGCTTCGCGGGGTGGCCGCCGGCGAAGCGGGCGGGCGCGGGCACGGCGGCCTTGACGACCTCGACGAGCTCGTTCGTCGTCTCCAGCGGGCGCCGGGCGCGCTCGCGGACGATCGCGCGGGCGATCTGGCGGGCATAGCGCTCCTCGCCCAGCTCGCGCAGGACGCGGGCCAGGCGGCGCTCGTCCCACGTGTTGACGACCGTGCGCGCGTCGAGCTCCTGGCCCGGGTCCATGCGCATGTCCAGCGGCGCGTCGTAGCTGTAGGAGAAGCCGCGCTCCCACGTGTCGATCTGCATGGAGCTGACGCCGAGGTCGAGGAGCACGCAGTCGGCGCGCACGCCCTCGGCGACGAGCCCCTCCAGGGCGGTGGCGAAGTCCGCGCGCACGAAGCGGGTCGCGCAGTCGACCTCGGCGGCGAGCTGCGCGAAGCGCTCCTCGGCGGCCGGGTCGCGGTCGATGGCGATGAGCGTGCCGGCCGGCCCGAGGCGCTCGGCGATGCGGCGGGCGTGGCCGCCGGCGCCGAACGTCGCGTCGACCGCCGTCTCCCCCGGCTGGGGGTCGAGGAGGGCGAGCGTCTCGTCGGCCAGGACGGGGATGTGCGGCGGGGACATCAGCTCAGCCAGCATCGCCAAGGCGCGCGGTGATGTCGGCCACGGTCTCCGTGAGGCGGGCGTTGTAGTCGTGCCACGCGGCGCGGTCCCAGATCTCCAGGCAGCGGCCGGCGCCGGTGACGACGACCTCCTTGCCGAGCCCGGCGTGCTCCATGAGGAAGGGCGGGATGCCGATGCGGCCGGCGGCGTCGAGCTCGGTGTCGTGGGAGTTGGCCGAGAAGAAGCGCTCGAGCTGCTCCGCCTCGGGCGAGAGGGGATGGAAGCGGTCGAGCGCCGCACGCACGTACGCGTCGTACTCATCGGGCCTCCAGACCGCCACGCAGCCGGCCACGCGCTTGGCCAGCACCACCCCGTCGCTCAGCGCCGAGCGGAACCGCGCCGGCACGGTCAACCGGTTCTTCGCGTCGAGCGAGTGGTCGAACGTGCCGCGGAAGGCCAAGGGTCTGAGCGCTCATCACAGAAGGAAGGGACAGGCCGGGCCGGGGTGGAGGAGTGGGAGGAGCTCCTCCACCCCGGTCCGATGGCGGCGTTGTACCCCACAATCCTCCACAACGCAACCCAGATTGCCCACTTCCCCCCACCTGGGTCCCCCCTCTGACCATTCACGCGGACGAACGGCCCATGAACACGGGGAATCGCGCGGTGGGAGGCGGTGGGAGGCCGACCCCGCGCGCGGCGCAAGGACGGCTGCAGCGGCGGCGCCTGCACGCCCGCTTGCAGAGCCGACCGGGGTTCCGTCCGATGCGTGCGCTCTACGATTCGATCCCGCCGGCGGGGATCCGCCTCCCTGCCCGCGCGGGGCTCAGCTCGACGACCCAGGAGGCCGAACACCGTCATGACCACCGTCACCCGCGTCCGCCGCCGCCGGCCGGCGCTGGCCCTCGCGTGCGCGGGCGCGCTCGCGCTCGGAGCCGCCGCCTGCGGCGACAGCGGCTCCGGCGGCGACGCCGAGCCCGCGTCCGCGGTCCCCGCGTCGGCGCCGTTCTACGCGGAGATCGCCGTCAACCCCGGCGGCGACGTCCAGAGCGACGCCGAGGCCGCGCTGCGCAAGATCCTCGGGACCGAGGACGTCGGCGCGGAGATCGAGCGGCTGGTCAAGAGCAGCGGCGACGCGCCCTCCGACGAGGAGTGGGAGGACTTCAAGCGCACGAAGCGCATCGGGTTCTTCTTCACGAGCCTCGACGGCCAGGAGCCGCAGGGCGCGGCGGTGATCGCCGTCGACGGCATCGACGACGTCGACCTCGACACCGACGGCCGCCAGAAGCGCACCTACAAGGACGTGGACTACTGGGTCGACGGCGACGGCGACGTCACCGCGAAGGTCGAGGACTTCGTCGTCGCCGGCACCGAGGGCGGCCTGCGGACCGTCGTCGACACGCTCGAGGGCGACGACGTCGAGACGATGGACGACAACGACGCCTACGACGACGGCCTCGAGCAGCTCGGCGCCGAGGACCCGCTCGCGAGCGCGTACGTGAACGTCGAGGGCCTCGTCAACGCGATCGCCCGCTCCGGCGGCCTGCCCAACGACGTCGTCGGCCAGATCCGCGAGCAGCTCGAGCAGGGCACCGGCGCGACGAGCGTCGTCGCGGTCTCGGCGAACGCCGAGCGGATCGCGTTCGGCGTGCTCGGCCAGGGCACCGCCCAGGGCTCCGGCGCCGCCGGCGACGCGACCGCCGCGCTGCAGGGCCTGCCCGGCGGCGCCTGGCTCGCCGTCGGCCTCCCCGGGCTCGGCGAGAGCCTGCGCACCTCGCTGCAGCAGGCGCTGCAGGTCGCGTCGGCCGGCGGCGAGGATGTCGCCGGCCAGATGCAGGCCATCGAGCAGGCGCTCGGGATCAACGTCCAGGACGACCTCCTGAGCTGGATGGGCGACGCCGGCCTGTTCGCCCAGGGCACGACGGTCGCCGACGTCGGCGGCGCGCTCGTCGTCCAGTCGACCGACCCGGCGACGTCGACGGCCGCGGTCGGCAAGCTGCGCCGCGTCATCCGCCAGGCCGTCACCGGCGCCCGCCCGCGGCCGCTGACGACGGTCTCCGGCGCGGACGCCGGCTTCGAGATCCAGACGGCGCAGCTGCCGTTCCCGATCATCGTCGCCGCCGCCGGCGACCGGTTCGTCGTCGGGCTCGGCGCCCCGGCCGTCGAGGCGGCGCTCTCGCCGCAGACCACGCTGGGCGACACCGAGGCCTACAAGACGGCCGCCGGCCAGCTCGAGGACGGCGTGACGCCGGGCCTGTTCGTCGACCTGTCGGCGATCGGCGCGTTCGCGAAGGGCCTCGGCCTCGACGGCGACGCCCAGGGCGCCCAGGCGCTGCAGTACCTCGACCGCTTCGGCGCGATCATCGCCGGCAGCCAGGACGAGGGCGGCACCCAGCGCTCGCAGCTCGTCGTCACGCTGAAGTAGCCGGCCCGTCCCCGGGCGCCCGCGCCGGTCGCGGGCGCCCGGCGGGCGGCCCTCAGACGACCCCCATCCCCCGCAGGACCGCCGCCGCCACGAGCAGCATCACCGCGGGGACGAGCAGGAGCGCGACCGCGAGCTGGATCTTCGGCGCGGCCCGCGCCGCCTGCTCGGCCAGCGCGCGGGCGTGCTCGGCCCGGGCGTCGGCGGCGAGCGCGGCCAGCGCCGGCCCCAGCGGGGCGCCGTGGCGCTCGCTGCGGCCGATCGCGGCGACGAGCGCGGCGACCGCCGGCAGCGGCGCCGCCGCGGCCAGGCGGGCGAGCGCCTGCTCGCGCGGGACGCCGAGCGCGGTCGTCGCCGCGACCGCGGCCAGCTCGCGGGCCAGCAGCCCGCGATGGCGGGCGCCGACCTCGGCGGCGGCGCGGGCGACCGGCAGCCCGGCCTCGACGGCGACGCGCAGGAGGTCGAGCACGCCGGACAGCTCCCGGGCGATCGTCCGCGCCCGCCGCCGCGCCCGGCGGCGCAGCCAGGCGTCCGGGGCCAGCCAGCCGGCGGCGGCCGCCCCCGCCGCGAGGGCCGGCGCCAGCCGCGGCGGGCCGGCGGTGAGGACGGGGACGGCGCCCAGCAGCGCGGCGAGCGCGGCGCCGCCCTTGACCGCCATGAGGTCGCGGGCGCGCAGCCCGGCGGGCGTGCCGGCGGCGGCCAGGCGCGCGTCGAGGTCGGCGGGCGCGGGCAGGACCCCGAGCCGCCGGCCGATCGCGGCCAGCAGCGCGAGCAGGCGCGGGCCGCGGAGGGCGGGCGCGGCCGGGCGCCGCCGCCGGCGCGGCCCGGCGGCGGCGAGGTCGGCGGCCGCGCGCGCGG
>JADGIB010000284.1 GCA_019683665.1 Solirubrobacteraceae bacterium | reverse complement strand
CCCCGGGGCCCCGCGGCCGACGTGCGCCGAGCCTCCCTTCCGGCCGCGTCGGACGCTACAGTGAACGGCCCCTCGGGGGACTGGTGTAATGGCAACATAGGGGTCTCCAAAACCCTTGCTCGAGGTTCGATTCCTCGGTCCCCCGCCTTCCTGCCCGCGCCCCGCGACGCCGCCCGGCGACGCGGGGCGCGCGTCGTCTCGGGCCCCGTCCCCGGCGCGCGCCGTCCGTGCGCCGTCCGCGCGCCGCGCCGCCCGCCTTCGGCGCCCCGGCTCGGCCCGGGCGACGCTTGACACGCACAGTGAGTGAGTGCATACTCACACTCCATGACCTCGTCCCGACGCGTCCTCTCGACCGCCGAGGCCCGCCGCGAGGAGGTGATCGCGGCGGCCCGCCACGTCGTCGCCGCCCGCGGCTACCACGGCACGCCGACGGCCGAGATCGCGCGGGCCGCGGGGATCTCGCAGGCATACCTGTTCCGCCTGTTCCCCACGAAGCTCGAGCTCTTCCTGGTGCTCACCGAGGACTGCTTCGACCGCGTCGCCGACACGTTCACGCAGGCCGCGGCGCGCGCCCGCGCCGCCGGCGAGGAGCCGCTCGTCGCCATGGGGATGGCGTACGAGGAGCTCCTGGCCGACCGCGACGTGCTCCTGCTCCAGCTCCACACGTACGCGGCGGCCGACGAGCCGCGGATCCGCAACGCGGTCCGCCGCGGCTACGCCCGCCTCGTCGACGTCGTGCGCCGCGAGTCAGGCGCCGACGACGCCCAGCTGCAGATGTTCTTCGCCGTCGGGATGCTCATGAACGTCGTCGCCGCCATGCGCGCCGACGAGGTCGACGAGCCGTGGGCGAAGGTGCTCATGCACCAGGGCAAGTGACGACGTCTTTTTTTTTCGCCATCGCAAGTGAGTAACCAGTCACACACGACCCATCGGGAGGAGGACCCCGTGACCGCCGGACCCACCCGCCGGCCGCGCCCCGGCGCGACGCTGGCGATCATCTCGGCCGCGCTGTTCATGACCGCGCTCGACAACCTCGTCGTCGGGGTCGCGCTGCCGTCGATCCGCGCCGACCTCGGCGGCTCGCTCGAGTCGCTGGAGTGGACGGTGAACGCCTACACGCTCTCGTTCGCCGTGCTGCTCATCACCGGCGCCGCGCTCGGCGACCGCTTCGGCCGCAAGCGGATGTTCGGCGTCGGCCTGCTCGTGTTCACCGCCGCCTCGGCCGCCGCCGCGCTCGCCCCCACGATCGGCGCGCTCGTCGCCGCCCGGGCCGTCCAGGGCGCCGGCGCCGCGGTCCTCGCGCCGCTGACGCTCGTCCTCCTGTCGGAGGCGTTCCCGGCCGCGCGCCGCAGCGCCGCGCTCGGGATCTGGGGCGGCGTCACCGGCCTCGGCGTCGCGCTCGGCCCCGTCGTCGGCGGCGCCGTCGTCGAGGGCATCTCGTGGCAGTGGATCTTCTGGCTGAACGTCCCGATCGGCATCGCCCTGCTGCCGCTGGCCGCCGCGCTGCTGACCGAGTCGCGCGGCCCGGCCGACCGCCTCGACGTCCCCGGCCTGACGCTCGCCGCCACCGGCCTGTTCGGCCTGACGTTCGGGATCGTCCGCTCGCAGGCGCTGGGCTGGGAGCACGGCGCCGTCGTCGGCTCGATCGCCGCCGGCCTCGTCCTGCTCGCCGCCTTCCTGGCCTGGGAGCGCCGCGCCCCCGCCCCGATGCTGCCGCTCGGCCTGTTCCGGGCCCGCGGGTTCTCGGCGACGAACACGGCCGCGTGCGCGATGTTCTTCGGGACGTTCGGCGCGATCTTCCTGCTGTCGCAGTTCTTCCAGACCGCCCAGGGCCTCGACCCGCTGGCCGCCGGCCTGCGCACGCTGCCGTGGACGGCGGCGCCGATGGTCGTCTCGCCGCTGGCGGGCCTACTCATCGACCGCGTCGGGGCGCGCGCCCTGATGGCGGCCGGGATGCTCCTGCAGGGCGGCGGGCTCCTGTGGCTCGGGCTCGTCTCCGCGCCCGACACCGCCTACGGGTCGATCGTCGTGCCGCTCATGATGGGCGGCGTCGGGATGGCGCTCGTGTTCGCCCCGTCGGCCAGCGCGGTGCTCGCCGCGGTGCGGCCCGAGCAGGCCGGGCAGGCGTCGGGCGCGACGAACGCGATCCGCGAGGTCGGGGGCGTCCTCGGCGTCGCCGTGCTCGCGACCGTGTTCAGCGCGAACGGCTCCTACCTCACCCCGCAGGCGTTCACCGACGGCCTGGCCGCGGCGCTGCCGATCGCGGCGGCGGTCCTCGCCGTCGGCGCGCTCGCCGCGCTGCTGGTGCCCTCGCGCCAACCGGCGCCATCCGGGCAAACCACGGTTGTGGGAGAGACCTCCCCCGCGTAGCCTCGGTCGGAAGGAGGTGATCCGGATGCGCTTCGGATCCGAGAGCAAGCCGCAGGACGAGCACCTCGGCGAGTGCCGCACCCGCGAGGACGTGCATCGCCTGTTCGAACGCTACCGCGCGGAGGCGCGCCTGCATGCCGAGATCAGCGGCGAGGACGAGCCGCTGATCGAGCCCGAGCCCGAGGTCACGGACGACGACCTCATCACGGCTCGGTAGTCCGCGTCCCTTCGACCGCGCCGGCCGGTCCGCGCCCTGCGCGGGCCGGCCGCGCCGCGCCGAGCCGCTGGACGCCGAGGAAGCCCAGCCCGGCGGCCAGCCCCCAGAACGGCGCGCCGATCCCGGCCACCGCGATCCCCGACGCGCTGACGACGAACGTGATCGTCGCCGCCTCGCGGTGCTCGCCGGCCGCGAGCGCGCCGCCGAGCGCGGCCCCGAACGTCGCCAGCAGCGCGAGGCCGGCCGCGGCCTCGATGAGCAGCGGCGGCGCCGCGGCGACGACCGCGGTCGCGACCCCGGCCGCGAGGCCGAGCGCGAGGTAGGCGATCCCGCCCGACAGGGCCGCCACCCACCGGCGCTCCCGGTCGGGCCCCGCCTCCGGCCCGGCGATCAGCGCGGCGGTGATCGCGGCGAGGTTGATCGCGTGGGCGCCGAACGGGGCGCCGGCCGCGGTCGCCGCGCCGGTCGAGACGAGCAACGGCCGCAGCGGCGGCCGGTAGCCGAAGCTCGCCATCACCGCCATCCCCGGGACGTTCTGCGAGGCCATCGTCACGACGAACAGCGGCAGCGCGAGGCCGACGAGCGCGCCCGCGTCGAGCGCCGGCGCGGTGAGCGTCGCCTGCGGCCACGGGTCGTCGAGCGCGCCCGGCAGGTCGCCGGCGACCGCGATCGCCGCGACCGTCGCCGCCATCGCGCCCGGCACCGCCCAGCGGCGGGCGACGAGCGTCAGCGCCAGCCAGACGGCGACGACCGGCGCCGCCTGCCACGGCAGCTCGACGACGGCGCGCACCGGGGCGACGCAGAGCGGCAGGACGACCCCGGCGAGCATCGCGCCGGCCAGCGGGACCGGGATCCGGGCGATCCAGCGGGCGAGCGGCCGCCACAGGCCGCAGAGGGCGATGAGCGCGCCGGTGACCGCAAAGGCGCCGAGCGCGGCCGGGTAGCCGCCGGGGACGTCGCCGGTGGAGACGAGCAACGCGGCGCCGGGCGTCGACCAGGCGATCGCGACCGGCATCCGCGTGCGCAGCGCCAGCCCGATCGCGACGACGCCCATGAGCACGCAGAGCGCGAGCAGGCCCGACGCCGCCTGCGCCGGGTCGGCGCCGACCGCGCGCAGCCCGGCGAGGACGAGCGCGAAGGTGCTGGCGAACCCGACGAGCGACGCGACGATCCCCGCGAGCGCCGGCGTCAGCAGGCCGCGCTCCCCCATGGCCCGGCGACTCTACCCGCGGGCCCCGACGGGGTCTACGCTGCGCGCGTGCTGGAGCGGGGACCCGACGAGGTGGCGGCCTGAGCGTCGCGACGTCCGCGTCGGCCCGCACCGGCGCCCCGGTCGCGCTGCTCGCCCTGACGGCGGGGCTCGCGGTCGCCAGCAACTACTACGTGCAGCCGCTGACGCCGCTCATCGCCGGCGACTTCGGCCTGTCGCGGGCCGACGGCGGCCTGTTCGTCACCGTCTCGCAGGCGGGGTACCTCGCCGGCCTGCTCCTGTTCATGCCGCTCGGCGACATGGTCGACCGGCGCCGGCTGGCGAGCGGGCTCATGGCCCTCACCGGGCTCGGCCTGCTGGCCGCGGCGGCGGCCGGCGGCCCGCTGTGGCTCGGCGCCTGCCTGCTCGCGTTCGGGGCGACGAGCGTCGTGACGCAGGTCGCGGTCACGATCGGGGCCGACCTCGCCGAGCCCGGCCGGGGCGGGCGGACGGTCGGCGCGGTCGTCAGCGGCCTGCTCGTCGGGGTGCTGCTGGCCCGCACGGCGGCGGGCGGGGTCGCCGAGGTCGCCGGCTGGCGCGGCGTGTACGTGCT
>JADGIB010000283.1 GCA_019683665.1 Solirubrobacteraceae bacterium | reverse complement strand
TCGGCGTGGACGTGGTTGAGGACGCCCGTCCCGAGGTCCGGAAGGGCGACCGGCTCGCCGGCGGCCAGGCGCCGCCACACGTCGAGGTCGCGGTTGCCGACCGGGGTGATCGACACCCACGGTCCGGTGATGTGCCCGGGGTGCAGGACGACCGACGGGACCCCGCCGGCGCGGGTCTCGCGGTGCAGCAGCGCCTCGATCTGCGCCTTGCGGACGCCGTACTCGCCGTACGGCTCGCGGGGGTCGTCCTCGGTGACCGGCACGCTCGCGACCCGGCCGTGGACCCAGATCGTCCCGCAGTGCAGCAGCAGCGGCCGGGTCGGGCGCAGGGCGTCGACGAGCCGGCGGGCCGACTCCGGCGTGAAGCAGAGGAGGTCGACGACCGCGTCGGGCTCCAGCGCGGCGATCCGCGCCCCGAACGTCCCGGCGGCGTCCTCGGCCTCGCGGTCGGCGACGACGCGCTCGACGCGGTCCCACTCGGGGGCGGGGACGTACGGCCCGCGCGAGCCGCGGCTGACGGCGACGACCTCGTGGCCGGCCCGGACGAGCCGCGGGACGAGGTACGTGCCGATGTGGCCGGTGGCTCCGATCACGACGACGCGGCCCATCGCGCGATCCTAGTGACGATGGCGTGGACGCGGCGGGGCGGCCTCGGGCGCGACACGCGGCCCAGCACCCGACGCGTTCGCGCGCCGGTGCCCGTTGCGCTGCGGCATGGTCCAGGGCGAGCGCCTCGACGGGCTGCGCGCCGGCGCGGTGCGAGGCGATCACCGCGCAGGTCGGGACGTTCGACGCCCGCCCGCACGTCGTCCCGCTGACGATCCGCAGCGGCTCGCCGGCCCTGCCGCGGCCGGGCCGGCCTGACCGCCGCCGGTCAGACGGGCCGCAGGCCGCCGATCCCCAGCGACCCGCCCGCCGGGTCCGGCCGGGGGCCGGCGGCGCCGGCGCCGTCCTCCTCGGCGGCCGCGGCCAGGCCCGCGCGCGGCGGCGGGTCGTCGAGGAAGCCGGCGGCCGGGACGAAGAACAGGCCGCCGGTGACCGCGGTCGAGACGTCGAGGATGCGGTCGTGGTTGCCGGGCGGGCGGCCGACGAACATGTTCTCGAGCATCTGCTCGATGACGGCCGGGTCGCGGGCGTAGCCGGCGAAGTACGTCCCGTACTCGTCGGTGCCGACCCGCCCGAACGGCATGTTGAAGCGGACGATCCGGCGCTCCTCGCCGTCCTCGTCGAGGATCGTGTTCAGCGCGACGTGCGAGTTCGCGGGCTTGACGTCGTCGTCGAGCTCGATGTCGTCGAGCTTCGTGCGGCCGATGATCCGCTCCTGCTCCTCGACCGGCAGCGCGTCCCAGGCGGCGAGGTCGTGGACGTAGCGCTGCACGACGACGTAGCTGCCGCCCGCGAACGCCGGGTCCTCGTCGCCGACGATGACCGCGGCCGCCGCCGCGTCGCCGTCCGGGTTCTCGGTCCCATCGACGAAGCCGAGCAGGTCGCGCAGGTCGAACGAGCGGAAGCCGTGGACCTCGTCGACGACGCTCGCCGCCCCGCGCAGCCGGCGCGTCAGGTGCTGGGCCAGCTCGAAGCAGAGGTCGAAGCGGTGCGCGCGCAGGTGGAAGAGGAGGTCGCCCGGGGTGGCCGGGGCGGCGTGGACGGCGCCCGCGACCGCGCGGAACGGGTGCAGGCCGGCCGGGCGCGGGCCGGCGAACAGCCGGTCCCACAGGCTGGAGCCGATCCCGGCCACGCACGTCAGCCCGTCCTCGGGCCGCCGGAAGCCCACCGACCGGCGCAGCCCGGAGACGTCGGCGAGCAGGTCCCGGACGGCGTCCTCGCCGCCGGGATGGACGGTGAGGACGAGGAAGATCGCCGACTCGGTGATCGGCGTGAGGACCGGTTGCGGCGCGGGTGCGGTCATGCGGGCACGCTGGCGGCGCGGCGCCCGGCGGTCAAGGCGCGCGGTCTCCCGCGCGCCCCCGCGACGGCGCGTGCGCGGACCCCCGGTGGCTGGCGGGCCCCGATGCGGGGTACCGTTCCGACATGGCGACGACCCCGCGGCCGGCGACGATCGAGATCCGCATCAGCGAGGAGCCCGCCGACTCGCCCGACGGGCACGCGCTGCTCGACGCCCAGGAGGCGGAGCTGACCGAGCGCTACGGGGCGCTCACCGGCGCCGCGCTCCAGCTCGACCGCGACCTCACCGTGTTCCTCGTCGCCCGCGACGCCGCCACCGGCCAGGCGCTCGGCTGCGGCGCCCTGCGCGAGCACACCCCCGAGATCGTCGAGATCAAGCGCATGTACGTGACGCCCGAGGCGCGGCGGCGCAGCCTCGGCCGGGAGATCCTGCGGGCGCTCGAGCGCGAGGCCGCGCTGCGCCACTACGTCACCGTCCGGCTGCACACCGCCACCGGCCAGCACGAGTCGATCGGGCTCTACGAGAGCGCCGGCTACCGGCCCGTGCCCTGCTGGGGCGGCTACGCCGAGGACGAGCGCTCGCGCTGCTACGAGCGCGACATCACCCCCGCGCCCGCCGACTGACCGGAAAGCAGTGGCGCGCGGCCGCCGTTCCTGAGAGCATGCGCGCGTGCGCGCGATCGGGTCGTCGATCCTCACCGCCGTCCTGGCCGCCCTGCTCGTCGCCGCCCCCGCGGCGTCGGGGGCGCCGGTGGTGCGCGGCTCCGTCGAGCAGGTCCACGTCACCGGGGCGCCCCCGGGCGCCCGGGCCGTCCTCCTGCACCGCGGCGAGCGCGTCGCCGTGCGGCGGGCCGGCCGCCTCGGCGGCGTCGTCTTCCGCGACGTCCGGCCGGGGCGCGGCTACCGCGTCCGGATCGGCGCCCGCCGCCCGTCGCGCCCGGTCCGGGTCCTGAGCACCCGCCCGGCGCCGCCGTCGGAGCGGATCTACCGCCAGCGGCTACCCGCGGGCGGCTACGGCTACCTCACGACCCGCGACGGGACGAAGCTCGCCGTCAACGTCACGCTCCCGGGCCCGCCCGAGGAGGGGCCGTACCCGACGCTCGTCGAGTACGCCGGCTACGGGTACGCGAACCCCAAGGGCGGCCAGAGCTCGATCCAGGCGATCCTGCGGCTGCTCGGCTACGCGGTCGTCGACGTGAACATGCGCGGCACCGGCTGCTCGGGCGGCGCCTTCGACTTCTTCGAGCCGCTGCAGGGCCTCGACGGCTACGACGTCATCGAGACCGTCGCCCGCCAGCCGTGGGTCGCCCACGGCAAGGTCGGGATGGCCGGCCTCTCCTACGGCGGCATCAGCCAGCTCTTCGTCGCCGCCACCCGCCCGCCGAGCCTGGCCGCGATCACGCCGCTGGCCGTCATCGACAGCACGATCACGACGCTCTACCCGGGCGGCATCCTCAACACCGGCTTCGCGCTCGGCTGGGCGAAGGAGCGCGTCCACGACGCCCTCCCGGCCTCGCCGGAGGGCGGGCAGGCGTGGGCGCTGGAGCGCATCCGCGAGGGCGACCGGGTCTGCGAGCGCAACCAGGCGCTCCACGACCAGGCCGTCGACCTCATCGCGAAGGTCCGGGCCAACCGCTACTACCGGCCGGAGATCGCCGACCCGCTCGCCCCGGTCACGTTCGCGCACCGCATCCGCGTCCCGACCTTCCTGGCCTGCCAGTGGACCGACGAGCAGACCGGCGGCCACTGCCCGGCGCTCGCCTCGCGCTTCACCGGCACCGACAAGGCCTGGTTCACGTTCACGAACGGCGTCCACCCGGACTCGCTCGACCCGCAGGTCCTCACCCGCTGGTACGACTTCCTCGAGCTCTACGTCGCGCGCCGCCGGCCCGCGCTGCCCGACGCCGTGCGCGACGCGGCCGGTGCGATCTACCAGGCCGTCCTCGGGATCCCGGGCGTCACGCTGCCGCCCGACCCGATCCAGGCCCAGCCCGACTATGCGTCCGCGCTCGCCGCGTTCGAGGCCCAGCCGCGGGTGCGGATCCTGTTCGACAACGGCGCCGGCACCCCGCAGCCGTTCGCCCCGCTGGCGAGCTTCGAGCAGTCGTTCTCGTCCTGGCCGATCCCCGGCACGCAGGCGCGCTCCTGGTACGTCGGCGACGGCGGGACGCTCGCCGACGCCCCGCCCGCCGCCGGCGGCGGCGAGGACCGCTTCACCTGGAACCCGGCCGCGCGCCCGCCGACGAGCCTGGCCGGCAACCCGGCCAACGGGCCCGGCGGCCTGTGGACCGCCGACCCGGGCTACCGCTGGGAGCCCAACCCGCCCGGCACCGCCGCCGTGTGGACGAGCGCGCCGCTGGCCGCCGACACCGCCGTGATCGGCGCCGGCGCGGTCGACCTCTGGATCCAGGCGTCGGTGCCCGACGTCGACCTGCAGGTGACGGTCACCGAGGTGCGCCCCGACGGGCGGGAGACGTTCGTGCAGAACGGGTGGCTGCGCTCGAGCCTGCGCGCGCTCGACCGCCGGCGCAGCACCGAGCTGGAG
>JADGIB010000282.1 GCA_019683665.1 Solirubrobacteraceae bacterium | reverse complement strand
GGGGGGGGCCCCCGGGCGGGGGGCCGCGGCCGCGGCCGCGCGTTCGCGCTCGTCGCCGGCGCCGTCGTCCTCGTCCTCGCCGCCGGCGTCTTCGCCTTCACCCAGCTGCGCGGCGACGACGCGCCCGAGCGCACGCGCGCGGCCACGACCGAGGGCAACGCGTTCGGCGAGCCGGCCCGCACCGCCGAGCGCGAGCCGGCGGAGGAGCGGATCCCGCGCGGGGAGACGACCGTCGCCGTCCTCAACGGCACCACCGTCCCCGGCCTCGCCCGCGCGGTCGCCGACCGCATCGAGGCCGCCGGCTACAAGATCGGCAACGTCACGAACGCGCCCGACCAGCAGCGCTCGGCGACCCAGGTCTCCTACCAGGAGGGCAGCGAGCGGATCGCCCGGCAGGTCGCGCGCACGATCGACGCCGGCAGCGACGCGGTCGTCCCGATCGACGAGGTCATCCAGGCGACGGCCGGCGCCGACGCGCGCGTCGTGGTGACGGTCGGCGCGGACCAGTCGCAGCAGTAGATGGCCGGCGACGGCGCCCGCGACGACGTGCTCGCCCCCGACACGCCGCACCCGGGCCGGCGGTCCGGCACGATGGAGCCCGAGCGATGATCCACCTGGCCCGCCACGGGGAGACCGACTACAACGCCGAGCGCCGCTTCCAGGGGCAGAGCGACGTGCCGCTGAACGCCCGCGGGCTCGAGCAGGCGCGCGAGCTGGCCGCCGCCGCGCGCGAGATCCCGTTCGTCGCGCTGTGGGCCAGCCCGGTCCTGCGCGCCCGGCAGACGGCGGAGATCGTCGCCGAGGCGATCGGGCTGGAGCCGCGCTTCGACGCCCGCTTCGCCGAGCACGACGTCGGGCGCTGGCAGGACCGCCTGTTCGACGACATCGCCCGCGAGGAGCCCGACCTGTGGGCCGCCTGGCAGGCCGCCGGCAAGGACTGGCGCTTCCCCGGCGGCGAGTCGCTGGGCGAGCACCAGGAGCGCGTCGTCGCCGGCCTCGTCGACGTCACGCAGAGCCTGCAGCTGCCGGCGCTCGTCGTCTGCCACCGCGGCGTCATCCGCTCGGCGCTCTGCCACACCCGCAACGAGGGGCTCGACGCCTACCACGACATCGCCGTCCCCAACGGGGCGCTGGTCGCGCTCTAGCCGAGGGATGCCCCTGCGATGACGACGACCACGAACCGGCTGCGCGCGGCGGCGTTCGCGCTGCTCGTCGTCGCGACGTTCGCGGCGTTCTTCGTCGTCCAGCGGATCAAGCGCGAGCCGCCGGACGTGCGCCGCGTCGCCGTCACCCAGCTCTTCTCGCCCAACGGGGACGGGCGCCTCGACGTCGCGACCGCCTCGTTCAAGCTGCGCCGCGACGACACGATCACCGTCCGCGTCGTCGACGAGGCCGGCGACGACGTCCGCACGCTCCTGTCCGACCGGCCGGTGTCGCGCGAGGAGCGGGTCACCGTGCGCTGGGACGGGCGCGACGAGCGCGGCCGCCGCGTGCCCGACGGCGTCTACCGCTACCGCGTCAACCTGCAGGACCAGGGCCGCGCCGTCCTGCTGCCGCGCGGCTCGCGGGTCGACACGACCCCGCCGCGCCCGCGCGTGCAGCGCATCGGGGCCGACAACGAGGGCACCGACATCCTCCCGAACCCGGGCGGGGTGCCGAGCACGATCCGCTTCTACAACCCGACCCGCACGCAGCCGACGGAGGTGCTCGTCTACCGCACGGCGCCCGACCGCCCGCGCGAGCCGGTGTGGCGGACGACCGTGCCCGGCGGCCAGCGCGTCCTGCGCTGGGACGGCACCGACGCCGAGGGGAACCTCCTGCCGCCCGGCACGTACGTCGTCGCGCTGCGCACCCGCGACCTGGCCGGCAACGTCGGGACCTCGTTCCCGCTGCCGCCCGACCCCGCCTACGGCGCGAAGCTCCCCGGCCACGGCGGCATCACGATCCGCCGCATCGGCGCGCAGCCGACGCTCGAGCCGACCGTCGCCGGCTCGCAGGCGACGTTCGGCGTCGACGCGCGCGGGCGCACGTTCGCCTGGTCGGTGCGGCGGGTCGGCGAGCGCGAGCCCTACCGCCGCGGCCGCCCGCGGACCGGGCCGATCGTCGCCATCGACGCCCCCGACGTGAAGGACTCCGGCCTCTACCTGTTCGAGGCGCACACGCGCGCCGCCGAGACCGCCGTGCCGTTCCCGGTCCAGTCGGTCCAGACGCGCAAGGTCCTCGTCGTCCTGCCCGCGATCACCTGGCAGGGCCGCAACCCGGTCGACGACGACGGCGACGGCTGGCCGAACACGCTCACCCACGGCCTCCCGGTCCGGCGCGAGCGGGTGTTCGCGAACGGGCTGCCCAACGACCTCGTCGAGCGGGTCGCGCCGCTGCTGGTCTTCCTCGACCGCAACAGGCTGCGCTACGACCTGACGACCGACCTCGCGCTCGCCTCCGGCGTCGGCCCGCGGCTCGAGGGCCACACCGGCGTCGTGCTCGCCGGCGACACCCGCTGGCTGCCGGCGTCGACGCAGCGCGCGCTCGTGCGCTTCGTCCGCCGCGGCGGCCGGCTCGCGACCTTCGGGGTCGAGTCGCTGCGCCGGCAGGTGCGCCTGACGAGGACGCACATCCTCGACCCGACCGAGGCGGCCCCGACCGACGCGTTCGGCGCGCGGCTGCGGCCGCTCACGCGCGAGCCGGGGACGACCCTGACCATCTACGAGGACGACATCCAGCTCTTCGCCGGCGACGTCTACGGCGGCACCGGCGTCTTCAGCGGCTACGACGCGTTCGAGGAGACCGTCGACGTCGGCGAGGACGCCGAGGTCGTCGCCAGCGCGGCGACCGACGACGGGCGGCAGGTCATCGTCGCCGCCCGGATCGGCGAGGGCCTGGTCATCCGCTTCGGGCTGCCGCAGCTGACCCAGCGGCTCGGCACGCCCGGCAACGAGACGGAGCTGGTGCGGAGGACATGGACGCTGCTCTCGCGCTGATCGTCGCCGCCTCCGAGCTCGGCGACGCCGCCGAGCGCCTCGGGATCGTCGCCGCGACGCTGCTGACCGGCGCCGCGCTGCTGGCGCCGTCGACGCGCGGGCGCGGCTGGGCCGCCCTGCTCGCGCTCGCGCTGACGCCGGTGCTGCTCGTCGCCGACATCTGGGACTCGGCGCCGCTCGTCTCGCTGCGCGACCGCCCGGCGGTGGCCGGCGGGGTCGTCGTCGCCGGCCTCGTCGCCGTCGCCGCGCTGGCGGTCGTCCTGCGCCGGTGGCCGTCGCTGCTGCCGCTGCTCGTCGTCGCGGCGCTCCCGTTCCGGGTGCCGATCTCGGCCGGCGGCGAGACGGCGAACCTGCTCGTGCCGCTCTACCTCGTCATCGCCGCCGGCGTCCTCGCCTGGGCGCTGCCGCGGGTGCGCGCCGAGGACGACGACGCCCCCTTCCGGCCCCGCGCGCTGGAGTTGCTGCTGTGCGCGTCGATCGTCCTCTACGCCGTCCAGGCCGCCTACAGCGACGACTTCGGCCACGGGCTGCGCAACGTCGTCTTCTTCTACGTGCCGTTCGCGCTCCTGTTCGGCCTCCTGCGCGAGGTGCCGTGGACGTCGCGGCTCGCCCTGCGCTGCCTCGGCGTGCTCGTCGCGCTCGCGGTCGTCTTCGTCGGGATCGGGTTCGTCGAGTACGCCCGCAAGGAGCTGCTGCTGAACCCGCGCCTCATCGCCGCCAGCCAGTACGAGAGCTACTTCCGGGTCAACTCGCTCTTCTTCGACCCGAACATCTACGGCCGCTTCCTGGCCATGGTCATGCTCGCGGTCACCGCGATCGTGATGTGGACGCAGCGGACCCGCGACGTCCTCGCCGGCACCGCGCTGCTCGCGCTCCTGTGGGCGGGCCTCGTCCTCTCGTTCTCGCAGTCGTCGTTCACGGCGCTGCTCGTCGGCCTCGCCGTCCTCGCCGCATTGCGCTGGTCGGTGCGCTGGACGCTGGCCGCCGTCGCCGCCGGGGTGGCGATCGGCGCCGGGATCGTCCTGCTCGCCCCCGGGGCGATCAACCTCGACCTCAGCTCGTCGCGCTCGGCCGACAAGGCGACGAGCGGCCGGCTGGAGCTCATCGAGGGCGGCGCGCGCCTGTTCGCCGACAAGCCGCTCGTCGGCTGGGGGTCGGGCTCGTTCGCGACCGTGTTCCGCATCCAGGAGGAGGTCAGCGAGCACAAGGCGACGACCGCCTCGCACACGATCCCGGTCACCGTCGCCGCCGAGCAGGGCGTCGTCGGCCTCGCCGTCTACCTCGCGCTGCTCGTCGCCGCGCTCGCGCGCCTCTTCGCCGGGGACGTGCGCCGCGACCCGCTGCGCGCCTACGTCGCCGCCGCGTTCGTCGCGCTCCTCGTCCACACGATGCTCTACGCCGCGTTCCTCGAGGACCCGACCGCGTGGACGCTGCTCGGGGCCGGGACCGCCCTGGCGGCCGCCGCGGCCCCGCCGGCCGCCCGCCGCCGCAC
>JADGIB010000281.1 GCA_019683665.1 Solirubrobacteraceae bacterium | reverse complement strand
GCGGCGGGGGGGGGCCGGCGCGGGGGGGGGCGGCGCGGGGCGGGGGGGGGGGGGGGGCCCCGTCTACGCTCTCTCCATGGCCGAACGCAGCACGCCCGCCGATCGAGAAGGCGAGGAGCGGCCCGCCTGGAAGGTCGAGCCGTCCTCGACCGGGCGCGGGGCTCCGCCCCCGCCGCCGCCCCCGATGCTGCCCAAGGGGCGGCGCGGGATGTGGCTCGCGCTGCTGCTCGGCTTCCTGGCCGTCAACCTGGCGCTGTCGTTCCTCACCGGCCGCCCCGAGGAGCGCCCGCAGGTCCCCTACCAGCCGTTCTTCACCGAGCAGCTCGCCAACGGGAACGTCAAGGAGATCACCTCCCAGGAGGACACGATCCAGGGCGAGCTGAAGGAGAAGGCGCAGTTCACGCCCGAGGGCGGCGACCCGATCGAGGTCACGAGCTTCAAGACTCAGGTCCCGACGTTCGTGACGACCGAGGAGCTCACGTCGCAGCTCGTCGAGCAGGAGGTCGTCATCAACGCCGAGCCGCCCGACAACGGGCGCAGCATCCTCGGGACGATCATCCTCGGCTTCCTGCCGACGCTCCTGCTCATCGGCTTCTTCGTCTGGCTCGCGCGCCGGCAGGTCGCCGGCGGCGGCCTCGGCGGGTTCGGCCGCGCGAACGCGCGGCGGGTCGTGCCGACCGAGGCCGACCGCGTCACCTTCGACGACGTCGCCGGGATCGACGAGGTCGAGAACGAGCTCGTCGAGATCGTCGACATGCTGAAGAACCCGGAGCGCTACGAGCGGCTCGGGGCGCGGATCCCGCGCGGCGTCCTCCTCTACGGGCCGCCCGGCACCGGCAAGACGCTCCTGGCCCGCGCCGTGGCCGGCGAGGCCGACGCGGCGTTCTTCTCGATGTCGGCGTCCGAGTTCATCGAGGCGATCGTCGGCATCGGCGCCTCGCGCGTGCGCGACCTGTTCAAGCAGGCCAAGGAGGCGGCGCCGTCGATCGTCTTCATCGACGAGCTCGACGCGATCGGGCGCTCGCGCTCCGGCAACGTCAGCGGCGTCTCCGGCGGCCACGACGAGCGCGAGCAGACGCTCAACCAGATCCTCACCGAGATGGACGGCTTCGAGGCGGGGACGAACGTCATCGTCCTGGCCGCCACGAACCGCCCGGAGATCCTCGACCCGGCCCTGCTGCGCCCGGGCCGCTTCGACCGGCGCATCGCCGTGCAGCCGCCCGACCGCGACGGCCGCGTGGCGATCCTGAAGATCCACACGCGCAAGGTCCCGCTCGACCCCGAGGTCGACCTCGAGCAGATCGCGTCGGCGACGCCGGGCATGACCGGCGCCGACCTCGCGCTGCTCGTCAACGAGGCGTCGCTGTTCGCCGCCCGCCGCGGCCACGACGTGGTGCGGATGGCCGACTTCACCGACGCGATCGAGAAGATCATCCTCGGCGCCGAGCGCCAGATCGTGATGAGCGACGCCGACCGCGAGCGCACCGCCTACCACGAGGCCGGGCACGCGCTCGTCGGGATGCTCACCGAGGGCGCCGACCCGGTCCGCAAGATCTCGATCATCCCGCGCGGGCAGGCGCTCGGCGTGACGCTGTCGACGCCGGAGACCGACCGCTACGGCTACGCCTACGACGAGCTGCTGGCGAAGATCAAGGTCGCCCTCGGCGGGCGCGCCGCGGAGCGCCTCGTCTACGGCGACCTCACGACCGGCGCCGAGTCCGACATCCAGAACCTGACCCAGATCGCGCGCGGCATGGTCGGCCGCTGGGGCATGAGCGAGGCGATCGGACCGGTCGCCGTCACCGACGGCCGCCAGGACGGGCCGCTGCTGCCCGGCGTCTCGCCGGCGTCCCCCGCCACCCAGCAGCTCGTCGACGACGAGGTGCGGCGGATCATCGACGAGGCCGAGCACGACGTCCTCCTGCTGCTGGACCGCGAGCGCGACCGGCTCGAGTCGCTGACGAAGGCGCTGCTGGAGCGCGAGACGCTCGACGGCCCCGACGCCTACGCGGCGGCGGGCCTGGAGTGGACGCCGCCGGACCCCGACGAGGCCGCGCACGCGACGACGGTCGCGCCCGGGCGCGAGGCGCGGGCGGCGGGCGGCGAGGACGGCGAGTAGCCGCGGCGGGCGCGGTCAGGCGGCGGCGGGCTCCGGCTCGGCCTCGCGCGGGCGCCCGGCGCGGGCGCGGCGCAGCCCGTCCCAGGTGAGGATCGCCAGCGCGGCCCAGACGAGGCCGAAGCCGATCCAGCGGGCGGTGCTCATCGGCTCCCCGAAGGCGACCCAGCCGACGAGGAACTGGAGGACGGGGGTGAGGTAGCCGATGAGGCCGACGGTCGACAGCGGCACGCGCACGACGCAGGCTGCGAACAGGACGAGCGGCGCGACGGTCACCGGCCCGGCCGCGACGGCGAGCGCGACGAGGCCGAGGTCGCCGGTCGCGAACGCGCTGTCGCCGGCCCAGGTCCGCGCGACGAGGTAGGCCGCGGCCAGCGGCGCGAGGACGATCGTCTCGATCGTCAGCCCCTCGGCCGCGGGCACGTCGGCGAGCTTCTTCAGCAGCCCGTAGAGGCCGAACGAGACGGCGAGGACGAGCGCCATCCACGGCACGCCGCCGTAGTAGAGGGCGAGCTCGACGACCGCGACGGTCCCGAGCGCGAGCGCGCCGAGCTGGACGCGGTTCAGGCGCTCGCCGAAGACGAGCATCCCGAGCGCGACGTTGATGAGCGGCATGATGAAGTAGCCGAGCGCCGCCTCGACCACGTGGTCGACGGAGACCGCGTAGACGTAGACGCCCCAGTTGAAGGCGATGAGGACGGCGGCCGCCGACAGCAGCCCGAGGGTCCGGCGGTCGGCGGCGACGCGCCGCAGCGCGCCGAGGCGCCGCAGCGCCGCCAGCAGCGCGACCACGGCGACGAGCGACCAGCCGATCCGGTGCGCGAGCACCTCGACGGGCGCGACCTCGTCGAGCGCGTGGAAGTAGACGGGGAACAGGCCCCACAGGACGTTGGCGGCAATGCCGTAGGCGAGGCCGGCGCGCATCCCCCTCAGGGTGGCAGGCCGAGCCGGCGGCCCGTCGGCCGGCGGGCGCGTAGGCTCCCGGCATGGCCTACACCACCGCCGAGGGGCGGCGCGAGCTGCTCGACGACGTCGCCGCCGCCGCGGACGAGATCGGCAGCGCCCTGGCCGCGCTCGGCGCCGCCTACGAGCAGCTCGACGAGCACGCCGCCGACGCGCTCGAGGAGCGCCTGTTCGGCCCGGTCCAGGCCGCCTACGCGCGGGTGCGCCACGCGTACGCGGACTTCGCCGCCCGGGTCGGCCTGGAGGCGCGCGCGATCGCCCCGCGCGACGCCGGCGCGGCCTCGACCGGGGCGCGCGGGTTCGTCGAGGAGGCCGTCGAGGCGGTGGAGGAGGCCGACGCGATCCTGTCGGAGCTGCAGGACTCGATGCTGCCCGTCGAGGTCGGCGACCAGGAGCTGCGCGCCGGCCTGAGCGCCGTCCGCGAGCTGCTCGGCCCGGTGTCCGGGCGGGCGCGCGAGCTCGTGCGCGTGCTCGGCCGCTGAGCGGCGCGCCCGCTTCCGCCGCCGCCCATGCGAACATGTGTTCGTGTCACGGTGGCCGAGGGCGATCATCCACGCGGATCTCGACGCGTTCTACGCCTCGGTCGAGCAGCGCGACAACCCGCGGCTGCGCGGGCGGCCGGTGATCGTCGGCGGCGGGGTCGTCCTGGCCGCCTCGTACGAGGCGCGCGCCTACGGGGTCCGCTCGGGGATGGGCGGGCGGCGGGCGCGGCGGCTGTGCCCGGACGCGGTCGTCGTGCCGGCCCGGTTCGAGGCCTACGTCGCCGCGAGCCGCGCCGTGTTCGCGATCCTGGCCGGGGCCGCGCCGGTCGTCGAGCGCGTCTCGATCGACGAGGCGTTCCTCGACGTCACCGGCCTGGAGCGGATCGCCGGGACGCCCGCGCAGATCGGGGCGCGGCTGCGGCGCGAGGTGCGCGAGCGGGTCGGGCTGCCGATCAGCGTCGGCGTCGCCACGAGCAGGCACGTCGCGAAGGTCGCCGGCGCCGCGGCCAAGCCCGACGGGCTGCTCGTCGTCGAGCCCGGCCGCGAGCCGGCCTTCCTGCACCCGCTGCCGGTCGAGCGGCTGTGGGGCGTGGGCCCGGCCACCGCCCGGCGGCTGCGCCGCCACGGCCTGCGGACGGTCGGCGACGTCGCGCGGCTCGACGAGGCGACGCTCATGGCCCTCGTCGGGCGCGCGGCCGGGCGGCGCCTGCACGCGCTCGCCCACGACCGCGACCGGCGGCCGGTGCGCCGCCGCGCGCGGCGCCGCTCGGTCGGGGCGCAGCGGGCGCTCGGCCGCCGGCGCCGCAGCGCCGCCGCGCTCGCCCTCGCCCTCGGCGGGCTCGTCGCCCGCGTCGCGCGGCGGCGGCGCGCCGGCGGGCCCGCGCGCCCCGCGCCGCTCCTGCGGCGGCGG
>JADGIB010000280.1 GCA_019683665.1 Solirubrobacteraceae bacterium | reverse complement strand
GCGCTGAGACGCGCCGGGACCCCGAGAGGGCCGCGCCGCGCGGCCCGCGCCGCGTCGCCGATCGCACGCGCCGGACGTCGCGCGGGTGACAGACGGGCGCGACCGCCGCGCCGATCATCGGGACGTCCCGTCGATCCCCGTTGAGGGAGGACCATCACGATGACGTCCGCACGCACCATCGCCGCGCTCCTCTCCGTCGCCGCCGTCGCCGCGGCCGGCCCCGCCACCGCGTCCGCCGCCGGACCCCAAGGCGCGACGAAGGCCGCGACGGCCAAGAAGGCGAAGCGCAGCGGCGCCCTGCGCCGGGCCGCCGGCACGCTCCCGGGCGGCCTGCCGATCGCCCTCGGCGCCACGACGGTCGCCGAGCTCCAGGGCGGGTCGACCGGCGACGGCCGGCTCGGCGAGGAGGCCTGCCGGCGGCTCGGCGAGCTCGCCGACGAGGCCTACCGCAACGGCGACAGCGAGCTCATCGGCGGCAACGTGGTCGCGGCCGAGCGCTTCTACGACTACGGGAACGCGCTCGTCGACTACGGGATGGACAACGGCTGCTTCTTCGTCTGGTGAGCCGTCGGCTACGCCGCCGCCGCGGCCGTCGAGCGCGAGCGGCGGCGTGGCGCCTTCGGCGCCGCGGGCGTGACCAGCTCCGCGAGGAAGCGGCCGGTGTGGGACTCGGGCACCGCCGCGACCTCCTCCGGGGTGCCGGAGGCGACGAGCCGGCCGCCCTCCTCCCCGCCCTCGGGGCCCATGTCGATGATCCGGTCGGCGGTCTTGATGACGTCGAGGTTGTGCTCGATGACGACGACGCTGTTGCCCTGGTCGACGAGGCGGTGCAGGACGTGCAGGAGCCGCTCGACGTCGGCGAAGTGCAGGCCGGTCGTCGGCTCGTCGAGGATGTAGAGCGTCCGGCCGGTGGCGATCTTCGCCAGCTCGGTCGCGAGCTTCACGCGCTGCGCCTCGCCGCCCGACAGCGTCGTCGCGGGCTGCCCGAGGCGGATGTAGCCGAGCCCGACGTCGCGCAGCGTCTCCAGGCGCCGGCGGATCTTCGGGATGTGGGCGAAGAACTCGAGCGCCTCGTCGACCGGCATGTCGAGCACGTCGGCGATCGTCCTGCCCTTGAAGCGGATGTCGAGCGTCTCGCGGTTGTAGCGCTTGCCGTCGCACTGCTCGCACGGCACGTAGACGTCGGGCAGGAAGTGCATCTCGATCTTGATCTGCCCGTCGCCGCGGCACACCTCGCAGCGCCCGCCCTTGACGTTGAACGAGAAGCGGCCCGGCTTGTAGCCGCGCGCCCGCGCCTCCTGCGTCTTGGAGAAGAGGTCGCGGATGACGTCGAACAGGCCGGTGTACGTCGCCGGGTTCGAGCGCGGGGTGCGCCCGATCGGCGACTGGTCGATCTGGATGACCTTGTCGAGCTGCTCGATCCCGCGCACGCCCTTGTGCGCGCCGGCCCGGGTGCGCGCCCGCGACAGCCGGTTGGCGACCGCCTTGTAGAGGACCTCGTTGACGAGCGTCGACTTGCCCGAGCCCGACACGCCGGTCACGCAGGTGAGGACCCCGAGCGGGACCCGCACGTCGACGTCCTTGAGGTTGTGCTGGGCGGCGCCGAGGATCTCGAGGTGGCCCGACGGGGTGCGCCGCCGCTCGGGAACCGGGATCGTCCGCGTGCCGGCCAGGAACTGCCCGGTGGCCGACTCCGGGACCCGGGCGACCTCGTCGGCCGTGCCCTGGGCGACGACGTGCCCGCCGTGCTCGCCCGCCCCCGGCCCCATGTCGATGAGGTGGTCGGCGCGGCGCATCGTCTGCTCGTCGTGCTCGACGACGATGACCGTGTTGCCGAGGTCGCGCAGGCGCTCGAGCGTCGCGATCAGCTTCTCGTTGTCGCGCTGGTGCAGGCCGATCGACGGCTCGTCGAGGATGTAGAGGACGCCGACGAGCGACGACCCGATCTGGGTGGCCAGGCGGATCCGCTGCGCCTCGCCGCCCGACAGCGTCGCGGCGGCGCGGGCCATCGACAGGTAGCCGACGCCGACGTTGTCGAGGAACCGCAGGCGCTCCTCGATCTCGCGCAGGATGAGCCGGGCGACCGCCTGGTCGTGCTCGGACAGCTCCAGCTCGTCCAGCCAGCGCAGCGCCGCGCGGGCGCTCAGCTCGCAGAACTCGTGGATCGCCGTGCCGCCGACGAGCACCGCCCGCGACTCGGGCCGCAGCCGCGCGCCCTTGCACGCCGGGCACGGGCGCAGCGTCATGAACTCCTCGATCTTCTCGCGCGCGTACTCGGAGTCGGTCTCGCGGTAGCGGCGCTCGAGGTTGGGGATGATCCCCTCGAACTGCGTCTCGTACGTGCGCCGGCGGCCGTAGCGGTTGCGGTAGGAGACCTGGACGCGCTCCTCGCCGGTGCCGTAGAGGTAGAGCTCCTGGTGCTCGCGCGGCAGCTCGCCCCACGGGCACTCGAGGTCGATGCCGTACGTCTCGGCGATCGCCTGGGTGATCTGCTCGTAGTAGTTGGAGGCCGAGTTCGCCCACGGCAGCAGCGCGCCCTCGCCGATCGTCAGCGTCGGGTCGGGGACGACGAGGTCGGGGTCGATCTCCATCTGCGAGCCGAGGCCGGTGCAGCGCTCGCAGGCGCCGTGCGGGGCGTTGAACGAGAAGATCCGCGGCTCGAGCTCGGGGATCGACGGGCCGTGGTCGGGGCAGGCGAACTTCTCGCTGAACAGCATCCGCCGCGGCTCGCCCTCCCCCTCGCGCGGCACGGTCTCGACCTCGACCATGCCGTCGGCGAGCGCGACCGCGGTCTCGATCGAGTCGGCCAGGCGCTTGCGCGCCTCGGGCCGCATGACGAGGCGGTCGACGACGACGGAGATGTCGTGCTTGAACTTCTTGTCGAGAACGATCTCCTCCTCGAGCGAGCGCAGCTCGCCGTCGACCTCGACGCGCGCGAAGCCCTCGGCCCGCAGCTCCTCGAAGAGCCTGCCGTACTCGCCCTTGCGCCCGCGCACGACCGGCGCCATGACCATGAAGCGCGTCCCCTCGGGCAGCTCCATGACCTGGTCGATGATCTGCTCGGCCGACTGGCCGGCGATCGGCTTGCCGCAGATGTGGCAGTGCGGCTTGCCGACCCGCGCCCACAGCAGGCGCAGGTAGTCGTAGATCTCGGTGACGGTCCCGACCGTCGAGCGCGGGTTGCGCGACGTCGTCTTCTGGTCGATCGAGATCGCCGGCGAGAGGCCCTCGATCGAGTCGACGTCGGGCTTGTCCATCTGGCCGAGGAACTGGCGCGCGTACGCGCTCAGCGACTCGACGTAGCGGCGCTGCCCCTCGGCGTAGATCGTGTCGAACGCCAGCGACGACTTGCCCGACCCCGACAGCCCCGTGATGACGACGAGCGCGTCGCGCGGAAGGGTGACCGTGACGTCCTTGAGGTTGTGCTCGCGAGCGCCGGAGACGACGATCTGGTTCGAGGCGCGGGACACATAACCCATCATAGGCGGGCGAACGGACGTTCGCCCCGCCCCGCGCCGCGCCGCGGCGCCCGGGCCCGCGTCAGCCGGCCTCGATCGACGAGTAGACCTCGTCGAGGAGCTGCTGGCGGTCGGGCAGGTCGAAGTTCTCGGCCAGGTAGCGATCGGTCTCCTCGCGCGCCTGCCCGTTGAGCGCCATGTTGAGGGCGATGAGCCGCGCCCCCTCGACGTCGGCGCCGTCGCCGCGGGCCGGCGCCTCGCGCTCGGCCTCCGCGTCGCCGCCCGCCCCGGCGGGCTCCGGCGTCGTCGGCTCGAACTCGGGCTCCGGCGGGGCGGCCGCCGACGGGGCCGGGTCGAACGTCTCGGTCTCGGGCGTCGCCGGGAGGTCGGCCTGGCGGTCGGCGTTCGCGGCCGCCAGCAGCTCGCCCATGTTCGACTCCAGCAGCGTGAGGTCGGCGTTGACCCGGTTGGCCCCGGTGCGCAGCGTCTCGACGAGCGTGCCGAGCTCCTTCTGCATCGCCTCGACCCGCTCGAGCATCTCGCCGGTCGCGCTGGCCACCCGGCCGACGTGGCTCTGGGCGCGCTCGATCGCCTCCGCCCGCGTGCGCTCGGCGTCGCGGGTGGCCTCGTCGCGGATCTGCTTGGCCTCCTCCTCGGCCGAGCGCTCGATCTCCTCGGCGCTCGCCTCGGCGGCCTCCACGATCGCGCGGACCTGCTCGGACGCGGCCTGCGCGAGCGAGTCGCCCGAGCGCCGCTTCAGCTGGCGGGTGAGCGCCTCCATCTCGTCGGCGAGCCGCGCGAGGTGGGCGTCGACCGCGGCGGGGTCGTAGCCGCGCCGGCCGATGGGGAAGTCGCGCTTCTCGATGGCTTGACGGTCGAGGGGCACCGATGGTCCTCCGGATGCGGGCTGATTCGTCTGGTCGATGGCGTCAGCCTACGGCATCCCCTGGTCGTGGGCCTCCCCGGCAATCCGTCGTGCGGGCCGCGCGCTCGGGCCGGTCCGACCGCGCCCGCCCCGCCCCGCCGACCGCGCC
>JADGIB010000279.1 GCA_019683665.1 Solirubrobacteraceae bacterium | reverse complement strand
CTAGCCGTCGTCGCCGCGCCGGTAGGCGCCCGGCGTGCAGCCGTAGGCGGCCCGGAACGCGCGCGTGAAGTGCTCGGCGTTGCGGAAGCCGTGGTCGGCGGCGATCCGCGCGACCGTGGCCTCCGCGAGCGCCGGGTCGCGCAGGGCGCGCCGGCAGCGCTCCAGGCGCCGGTGGCGGATCCACTCGGCGACGCCCATCCCCTCCTGCGCGAACAGCCCGTAGAGCGCGCGGCGCGAGACGAAGACCGCCCGCGCGACCTCGTCGGGGGAGAGGTCCGGGTCCGGCAGGCGCCGCTCGATGTAGCGCTTGGCCGCCAGCAGCGTCGCCGGCGAGGAGGCCGGGGCCGGGCGCTCGTCGGGCGCGACGCGCGGCGCCACGATCGCGTCGACGAGGTGCAGGAGCGCCTGGCCGAGGTCGTCGCCGCGCTCGGGCAGCATCCCCGCGGCCAGGCCGTCGGCCAGGCCGCGCAGGAACGGGGCGACGAGCGCGCCCGGCCCCTCGTCGCCGGCGATCCGGGTCGCGGTCAGCGTCGCCGACACCGCGTCGGGCTCGCGCACGAGCCGCCGCGGGATCTGGAAGACCGCGGCCGAGAACGGGCCGGTGTTGACGACCGCATGCGGGCGCGAGGAGTCGTAGATCGTCAGGTCGCCCGGGCGCAGCACCGCCGCGCGGTCCTGCTGGGTGACGACCGTCGAGCCCTCCAGCAGCTGCAGCAGCCAGAAGACCTCGGGGTCGTCGCCGGCGATCGCCGCCGGCGTGCGGCGCACGGTGTGGGCGGCGGCCGACAGGTGCGCGACCTGGACGGCGCCCAGCTCGCGGGCCCGTGCCTGGGCCCAGAACTCGCGACGGCTGACCGGGCCGGTCGTCAGCGGCGCGAACAGGCGCGATGTCTCGCTGCTCCACAGCTCGAAGCGCTCGTGCGGCGGCACCCGCGCCGTCGTGATGAGAACCGTCACGGCCCACCGTGAGTACACGACCCGGCCCGAGAAGTCCAGCGCCCCGGAGCGCGCGGCGCCCGAGTTCGACTGGCCAGTCAACCAGGGCGTAGACTCCTGGCCGGCCAGCACCGACGACCCACAAGGACCGCGACATGGCATCCACCGAAGCCCTCGTCTTCGACGCCCTGCGCACGCCGCGCGGCAGGGGCAAGAGCAACGGCGCGCTGCACGCGACGAAGCCCGTCGACCTCGTCGTCGGGCTCATCCACGAGCTGCTCGCCCGCAACGTCGACCTCGACCCGGAGCGCGTCGACGACGTCGTGCTCGGATGCGTGACCCCGGTCGGCGACCAGGGCGGCGACATCGCCAAGACCGCCGCGCTCAAGGCGGGGCTGCCGCACACGGTCGCCGGCGTCCAGCTCAACCGCTTCTGCGCCTCCGGCCTGGAGGCGGTGAACGTCGCCGCGCAGAAGGTCGCCTCCGGCTGGGAGGACCTCGTCCTCGCCGGCGGCGTCGAGTCGATGTCGCGCGTGCCGATGGGCACCGACGGCGGCGCCTGGGCGATGGACCCCGAGACCGCCTACGACACCGCGTTCGTCCCGCAGGGCATCAGCGCCGACCTGATCGCCACGCTCGAGGGCTTCACCCGCGAGGACGTCGACGCCTACGCCGTCCGCTCCCAGGAGCGCGCCGGCCGCGCCCGCGACGAGGGCCGCTTCGACGCCTCGATCGTCCCCGTGCGCGACATCAACGGCCAGGTCGTCCTCGACCGCGACGAGCACATCCGGCCCGGCACGACGATGGAGACGCTCGCGGCGCTGAAGCCGTCGTTCGCCGCGATCGGCGACATGGGCGGCTTCGACGCCGTCGCCCTGCAGAAGTACCACTGGGTCGAGCGGATCGACCACGTCCACACGGCCGGCAACTCGTCGGGCATCGTCGACGGCGCGGCGCTCGTCGCGGTCGGCAACGAGCGGATCGGCGCCGAGCTGGGGCTCACCCCGCGGGCGCGGATCCTCGCCACCGCCCTCAGCGGCGCGGACCCGACGATCATGCTCACCGGGCCGGCGCCCGCGTCGCGCAAGGCGCTGGAGAAGGCCGGCCTCACGGTGGACGACCTCGACCTCGTCGAGATCAACGAGGCGTTCGCGGCCGTCGTCCTGCGGTTCGTCAAGGACATGGGCCTCGACATGGACCGGGTCAACGTCAACGGCGGCGCGATCGCGATGGGCCATCCGCTCGGCGCCACCGGGGCGATGATCCTCGGCACGCTGGTGGACGAGCTGCACCGCACCGGCGGCCGGTACGGCCTCGCCACGCTCTGCGTCGGCGGGGGCATGGGCATCGCGACCGTGGTGGAGGCCATCCGATGAGCGACTTCACGAACACCATCCGCTGGGAGCAGGACGACGACGGCGTCGTCGTCCTCACGCTGGACGACCCCAACCAGGGCGCCAACACGATGAACGCCGACTACAGCGCCTCGCTCGACGCGGTGCTGGAGCGGCTCGAGGCCGAGAAGGACGCGATCACGGGCGTCGTCGTCACCTCGGCCAAGAAGACGTTCTTCGCCGGCGGCGACCTGCGCGACCTGCGCAAGGCCACCCGCGAGAACGCCGACGAGGTGGCCGCGTGGGTCCGCCACGGCAAGGCCCAGCTGCGGCGCCTGGAGACGCTCGGCCGGCCGGTCGTGGCCGCGATCAACGGCACCGCGCTCGGCGGCGGCCTCGAGATCGCGCTCGCCTGCCACCACCGCGTCTGCGTCGACGACGACCGCATCCAGCTCGGCTTCCCCGAGGTCCAGCTCGGCCTCCTGCCGGGCGCCGGCGGCGTCGTGCGCTCCGTGCGCATGGTCGGCATCGTCGACGCGCTCATGCAGTGGCTGCTGCAGGGCCGGCGCCACCGGCCGTCGAAGGCGAAGGAGCTCGGCTTCGTCGACGAGCTCGTCGCCACCCGGGACGAGCTGATCCCGGCCGCGAAGGCCTGGATCGCCGCCCAGGGCGACGACTTCGCCGGCCAGCCGTGGGACCAGCAGGGCTACAGGATCCCCGGCGGCACGCCGTCCTCGCCGAAGCTGGCGATGAACCTGCCCGCGTTCCCGGCGAACCTGCGCAAGCAGCTCAAGGGCGCGAACTACCCGGCGCCGCACCACATCATGGCCGCCGCGGTCGAGAGCGCCCAGGTCGACGTCGACACCGCCTTCGAGATCGAGGGCCGCTACTTCGTCGACCTCGTCTGCGGGCAGATCGCCAAGAACATGATCCAGGCGTTCTTCTTCGACCTGCAGCGCGTGAAGGGCGAGCGCGGCCGGCCGGAGGGCATCCCGCCCTACGAGGCCAGGAAGGTCGTCGTCCTCGGCGCCGGGATGATGGGCGCCGCGATCGCCTACGTCTGCGCGAAGGCCGGCATCGAGGTCGTCCTCAAGGACGTCACGCTCGAGGCCGCCCAGCGCGGCAAGGGCTACAGCGAGCGGCTCGTGGCCAAGGGCGTCGAGCGCGGGAAGACGACCCCGGAGAAGGGCGACGCACTCCTGGCCCGCATCACCCCGACGGCCGACGCCGCCGACGCGGCCGGCGCCGACCTCGTCATCGAGGCGGTCTTCGAGGACCCGAAGGTCAAGGCGCAGGTGTTCGCCGAGATCGAGCCGCACCTCGCGCCCGGGGCGCTGCTGGGCTCGAACACGTCGTCGCTGCCGATCACCGAGCTGGCCCAGGGCGTGTCGGACCCGGCGCGCTTCATCGGCCTGCACTTCTTCAGCCCGGTCGACAAGATGCCGCTGCTGGAGATCGTCAAGGGCGAGAGGACGAGCGAGGAGACGCTCTACCGCGCCCTCGACCTCGCGCGCCAGATCCGCAAGACGCCGATCGTCGTCAACGACTCGCGCGGGTTCTTCACCTCGCGCGTCATCGGGACGTTCATCAACGAGGGCATCGCGATGCTCACCGAGGGCATCCCCGGCCCGACGATCGAGCAGGCCTCCTCGCAGGCCGGCTACCCGGCGCCCGTGCTCCAGCTCAGCGACGAGCTGAACCTGAAGCTCATGCGCAAGATCCGCGACGCCGCGAAGGCGGCGGGCGCGACCGGCTCCGGCTGGGACGCGCACCCGGCCGAGCAGGTCATCGACCGGATGCTCGACGAGTTCGACCGGCCCGGCAAGCTCGAGGGCCGCGGCTTCTACGAGTACGAGGACGGCAGGCGGGTCCGCCTGTGGCCCGGCCTGCGCGACGCGTTCCCGTGGGTCGAGGACCCGGCGTCGATCGACCTCAGGGACCTCGAGGAGCGCATGCTCTTCATCGAGGCCATAGAGTCGGTCAAGTGCCTGGACGAGGGCGTGATCGAGTCGGTCGCCGACGCGAACATCGGCTCGATCATGGGCATCGGCTTCCCGGGCTGGACCGGGGGCGTCCTCCAGTACGTCAACGGCTACGACGGGGGCGTGGCGGGCTTCGTCGAGCGCGCCCGCGAGCTGGCGGCGAGGTACGGCGAGCGCTTCGAGCCGCCGGCGTCGCTCGTCGAGAAGGCCCGCCGCGGCGAGACCTACACCGACGAGGAGGCGCTCGTCTCGGCCTGACCGCAGGCGGGCCGCGGTGCGCGTCGCGCGACGCGCCCGCCGCGGCCCCGCCCGGCGCCGCCCCCCCCCGGCCCCC
>JADGIB010000020.1 GCA_019683665.1 Solirubrobacteraceae bacterium | reverse complement strand
CGACGCCGCCCCCGGCGACCCCGGCCGCTTCGCCGAGCGGATCGCCGCCGCCGGGGCCGCCGTCACCCGCGTCGGCGACCCCGCCGCGCTGCCCGGCGCCGTCGCCGCGGTCCTCGCCCGCCACCGCGCCGGCCGCGTCGTCGTCCCCCGCGACCTCGACCCGGGCCTGCGCCCGCCGGGCGTCCGGCTCGTCCCCGACGACCCGCCGCTCGACGACGACGCGCTCGCCGCCGCCGACGCCGTCCTCACCGCCTGCGCGCTGGCGATCGCCCGCACCGGCACGATCGTCCTCGACCACGCCGCCGGGCAGGGCCGCCCCGCGCTGACCGACCGCCCGGGCCTCCACGTCTGCGTCGTCCGCCGCGACCAGGTCGTGGCCGACGTGCCCGACGCGATCGCGCGCCTCCTCGGCGCCACGACCCCGGTCACGTTCGTCGACCCGTCCGGGATCGGGCCCGACCCGGTCGAGGGCGCCCGCCGCCCGCGGCGGCTCGAGGTCGTCCTCGCGCCCTGACGCCGCGGCTATCGTCGGGGCGCGATGCCGCCGCGCCCGCCGCTCGACCGCCAGCCGACGCTCCGCGGCCCGACGCTGCTCGTCCGCCCGATGCGGCCCGACGACCTCGAGGCGCTCTACGCGGTCGCGCGCGACCCGGCGATCTGGGAGCAGCACCCCGACCGCGAGCGCTGGCGCCGTGAGCGCTTCGAGCGCTACGTCGCCGAGGGCCTCGCCTCCAGCGGGGCGGTCGTCGTCCTCACCCACGACGGCGAGATGATCGGCGCGTCGCGCTACGACCGGCTCGACGAGGCCGCCGGCCGGGTCGAGATCGGCTGGACGTTCCTGGCCCGCTCGCGCTGGGGCGGCCCGACGAACCGCGAGCTGAAGGACCTCATGCTCGACCACGCGTTCGCGTCCGTCGACGTCGTCGTCTTCCGCGTCGGCGCGGGCAACCTCCGCTCGCGGCGGGCGGTCGAGAAGCTCGGCGCCAGGCTGGCGCGGATCGAGGACGACCCGCGCTTCGGCGACTACGCGGTCTACGAGCTGCGCGCCGCCGACCGGACCGCCGCGTAGGATCGCGCGCCCCATGCCCCGCACCGTCCGCCTGCGGGAGCTCCTCCTCGGCGTCGAGGGGCTCGCGCTGCTGCGCCATCTCCACGACGGCGACGACGCCGCCGCGGCCGCCCGCGTCGAGGAGGTCCGCCGCATCGTCGACGACCCCGTGCTCGCCGCCGGCGAGCCGACCGTTGAGGCCGCCCCGCGCGACGGGTACGCCGCCTGGGCCCCCGGCTACGACGACGACCCCGACAACATCGTGATCGCGCTCGAGGAGCCGGCGCTGTGGTCGCGGATCGCGGACGTCGCCCCCGGCCGCGCGCTCGACGCCGGCTGCGGCACCGGCCGCCACACGCGGCGGCTCGTCGACCTCGGCCACGACGTCGTCGGCGTCGACCTCACTCCCGAGATGCTCGACCGCGCCCGCGGGCGGGTGCCGGAGGCGTGGTTCCTCGAGGGCGACCTGCGCGCGCTGCCGCTGCCCGACGCCGCGTTCGACCTCGTCGTCTGCGGGCTCGCGCTCGCCCACCTCCCCGGCCTGTCGCCCGCGGTCGCCGAGCTCGCCCGGGTCCTGCGGCCCGGCGGGCGGCTCCTCGTCTCGGTCCTGCACCCGTTCCAGGCCCTCCTCGGCTGGCACGCCCCGTTCCGCGACGCCGGCGGCCGGCGCGCGTTCGTGCGCGAGCACGCGCAGGCCCACGCCGACTACCTCGCCGCGTTCGCCGCCCACGGCCTCGCCGTGCGCGGCTGCGAGGAGCCGCGCATGGACGCCGGGCACGCGCGGGCCAAGCGGCGGGCGTACGCGGCGGTGCCGGAGGCGACCGTCGCCGCCTACGCCGGGCTGCCGGCCGTGCTCGTCTGGGACGTCGAGCGGGCCTGAGCGCCCCCGGCGTCCGGCTCGTCGAGGAAGCCGACGACGGCGCGCGTGAACGCCGGCCCGAAGAGCGCGGTCGCGTGCCCGCGGCGGGGGCGCAGGAGCAGCCGGCTGCCGGGGATGAGCCGCGCGGTCTCCTCGAGGACGGCGCGCGGGTAGTCCGC
Source organism: Solirubrobacteraceae bacterium (assembly GCA_019683665.1). Taxonomy (GTDB): domain Bacteria; phylum Actinomycetota; class Thermoleophilia; order Solirubrobacterales; family Solirubrobacteraceae; genus Capillimicrobium. The sequence goes on along the minus strand of JADGIB010000020.1, from coordinate 20,555 downwards.
GTCGCGGTCGCCGGCGACGATGAGCGTCGGCGCGCGGATCGGCCGCGGGCAGGCGGCGAGGTCGAAGCCGTCCTCGGCCTCGAGCGTCGCGGCGAGGTCGTCGAACCCCCCGAACGCGCGGGCGACCGCTGGGCCAGCCAGCCAGCCCGCCAGCGCCGCCGGGACCTGGAGCGCGGGCGGGACGACCGAGGCGGCCAGGACGGCGAGCGCGCGGCGGTCGGCGCCGCGGCGCAGCCGGCCGACGACCCGCCGCTGCAGGGCGCGGGCCTCCGGGCCCAGGCGGCAGCCGGAGCTGACGAGCACGAGGCGGCGCACCGCCTGCGGGTGGTCGGCGGCGAGCTGCTGGGCGAGGCTGCCGCCGGTCGAGACGCCGAGGACGTCGACCGGCCCGCCGAACGCGGCGGCGATCGCCTCGGCGTGCTCGGCGGCGAGGCCGGCCATCGTCGTCCCGGGCGGCAGGCCGCGCCGGCGGTTGACGAACAGGACGCGCCGGTGGCGGGCCAGCGGGCCGATGCACGCCCAGGCGACGGGCCCGAGCCCGTCGACGCCGGCCTGCGGCATGAGCCCCGACAGGTACAGCAGCGGCCGGCCGCTCCCGGCGGCGAGGCAGGGAAGCCGTCCGATCTCGCCGCGCTCCAGGTGCACGCCGCCAGGATGCCACGCCGCCCGCGCGGGTAGGGTGCCCGCATGTCCGCGCCCCCGGGCGGCCGCGCGCCGGGCCCCGGCCTCTGGCGGTGGACCGCCCCGCACCCCGACTGGCGTCCCGCCGCGCCCGGCAGCAGCGGCGACTGGGACCGCGACGTCGGCTGCGTCGCGCACGCCGCCCCGGGCGCGTTCGTGTTCGTCGACCCGCTCGTGACCGACGACGCCTTCTGGCGCTGGGCGGACGCCGCGGTCGCCGGGCGGCCGGTCCACGTCCACACGACGATCCGCTGGCACCGGCGCTCCCGCGACGCCGTCGTCGCCCGCTACGGCGCGACCCGCTCGGGGGCGCGCGGCGACGACCCGCCGCCCGGGGCGCGGCGCGTGCCGGTGCGGGGCCACGGCGAGACGCCGCTGTGGCTGGAGGCGCCGCGGGCGCTCGTCTGCGGCGACGCGCTCATCGGCGACGGCCGCGGCGGGCTGCGCCTCTGCCCGGCGTCGTGGCTGGAGCGCGACCGCACCGTCGACGGGCTGCGCGACGCGCTGCGGGCCGCGACCGCCGGCCTGGAGCCGGCGATCGTCCTGCCCGCCCACGGCGATCCCGTGCCCGACGACGCCGCCGGGGCGCTGCGCCGCGCGCTGGCCTGAGCGTCAGACGACGCGGCGCGCCTCGGGGTCCCGGCCGAGCACGGCGCGGCCGCCGTCGACGGGGATCACGGCGCCGTTGACGAACGCGGCGTCGCTCGACAGGAGGTGGGCGACGACGGCGGCGACGTCCTCGGGCGCGCCGATGCGGCCGACCGGGTACAGCGCGCGCAGCTCCTCCTCCACCTCCGGGCGGGCGGCGCGCAGCGCCTCGTGGCGGTCGGTGGCGATCGAGCCGAGCGCGACCGCGTTGGCGCGGATGCCCTGCGGGCCGTAGTCGACGGCGATCGCGCGGGTCAGCCCCTCGATCGCCGCCTTCGCGGTCGCGTACGGCAGCGCGCCCGGGACGGGCCGCCCCGCCTGGTGGGAGACGTTGACGATCGCGCCCGGCCGCCCTCCAGGAAGCGCCGGACGGCGACGGCGCAGCCGGTCACCGCGAGGCCGAGGTTGCGCACGACGAGCTCGAGCACGCCGACCGGGCCCGCCTCGTGCAGCGCGGCGTCGCGGAACACGGCGGCGTTGCTGACCCAGCCGGCCAGCGGCGCCGACCGCTCCGCCGCGGCGGCCGCCTCCTCGGCCACGCCGGCGTCGGCGGCGTCGCCGCACACGGCGCTGACGCCCGGCGCGTCGCGCGTCCAGGCCAGCGCGTCGGCGTCGACGTCCAGCGCGACGACGGGCCCGTCGGCGGCCAGGCGCTGCGCGATCGCGCGTCCGATCCCCCGGCCGGCGCCGGTGACGACGTACGACCCTCCCATGCCCGGCACGATAGACGCGGCCCCCGGCGTCCCGGCGATGAGATCGGGGCGGGCGCGCGGTCCGAACGGCATGACCTACCTGCTGCTTCCCGGCGCGGGCGGCGACGCGCGCTCCTGGGACCTCGTGGCCGATCGCCTGCGCGCCCGCGGCCACCACGTCGTGGCGCCGGACCTCCCCGGCCCCGACCCGGCCGCCGGGCTGCAGACGTACGCCGACGTCGCCGTCGCCGCGCTCGCCGGGCGCGCCCGCCCGGTCGTCGTCGGCCAGTCGATGGGCGCGTTCACCGCGCCGCTGGTCGCGGCACGCGTGCCGGTCGAGCTGCTCGTGCTCGTGTGCCCGATGATCCCGGCGCCGGGCGAGCCCGCCGGCGCCTGGTGGGCGGCGACGGACCAGGCGGCCGCCTACCGCGAGAGCGAGACGCGCGCGGGCCGCGACCCCGACGCGCCGCTCGACCCGGCGACGCTGCTCCTGCACGACGTCGCCCCGGACGTCGCCGAGCGGCTCCTCGCCGAGGACCGCGAGGAGGCCGGGCGCTCATGGGACGATCCCTGGCCGCTGGAGGCCTGGTCCGACGTCCCGACGCGCGTGATCGTCGGCGCCCGCGACCGGCTCTTCCCGGAGGCATTCGCGCGGCGCGTCGCCCGCGAGCGCCTCGGCGTCGAGGCGGACGTCATCGGCACCGGCCACCTGCCGGCGCTCGCGCGGCCGGACGAGCTCGCCGCGCGCCTGCTCGCCTGCGCGCCGGCGACCGCGTAGGCTGCGGCGATGGCCACCTGGGAGGACGTGGAGCGGCTCGCGCTGGCGATGCCGGAGACGAGCGTGCGGATCTCGTGGGGCGACCGCCACTGGTGCGTGCGCAGGAAGGGCTTCGTGTGGGAGCGGCCGCTGCGGCGCCCCGACTGCGAGGCGCTCGGGGCGGCGGCGCCGGACGGGCCGATCCTCGGGGCGCGGGTGGAGCACCTCGTCGCCAAGGAGGCGCTGCTGGCCTCCAACCCGGACGTGTTCTTCACCACCCCGCACTTCGACGGCTACGCGGCGGTGCTCGCGCGGCTCGACCGGCTCGACGCCGAGCCGCTCGAGGAGGTGGTCGTGGAGGCGTGGCTGGCCAGCGCGCCGCCGCGCCTGGCGCGCGACTGGCTGGCGCAGCGCGGGGAGGGCCCGCCCGGGGCGGACCCTCCCGGTCGCGGCCGCTAGAGCGACTGGACGTTCGCGGCGGCCGGGCCCTTCGGGCCCTGCTCGGCGTCGTAGGACACCTTGGCGCCCTCGGCCAGCGAGCGGAACCCGCTGCCCTGGATCGCCGTGTGGTGGACGAAGAGGTCCGACCCGGGCTCGTCGGGGGTGATGAACCCGAAGCCCTTGTCGTCGTTGAACCACTTCACGGTTCCGGTTGCCATGTGGCTCCCTCCGGGAGTTCGGTGCACTGCGAGACGCGGAGGGTGCGGCGAGGCAACGACTGCGGTAACGCGGGGCACGGCGTTTGCTGAGGCCGAGCCGAGTGCTCGACGACGCCCACTCTAGCGGGTGGCGCCCCAGCGTGCGCAGAAAGGGACGCGAGCCGAGCCGCGTCGGGGACCGCGTCGCCTGTCGCAGCATCCTCGCAAGGACGGCGCCTGGCTGGCGGTGGCGTGGCCTTCCACCCCGGTGGCCTCGCTCTCTCGCGGCTCGGACCCGCGTCTGCCAGCGACGGTACGCCCCCGAACGGCCCCGGTCAAGTGCGAATCCGCATTTCGCGGGGTTTTCCGCCGGCGGCCGGGCCGCGGATCGTGCGGCCGGCGGCCCTCGGTCTCGCCTCCACGACCGTCGCGGCGAGCGGCCGCTCGGCCACGACGTCCTCCAGCGGTCCGGGCCAGGGCGCGGCTGGGCCGGCGCATCGCCGGCGCCGTTCCGGGGCGGGCCCGTCGTCGCCCCGGGCGGGCGCCGCCGCGAGCGCGGCCCGCAGACCGGCTGCGGGAGGACGGGGCGCTCAGTACGCCTCGGCCCGGGCGCGCTCGATGTCGCGCTTCGTCTCGCGCTCGCGGATCGCCTGGCGCTTGTCGAAGCGGTCCTTGCCGCGCCCGAGCGCGATCTCGACCTTCGCGCGCCCGTCGCGGAAGTAGATGCGGGTCGGGACGAGCGTCAGCCCGCGCTCCTGGATGCGCCCGGCGATGCGGTCGAGCTCGCGCCGGTGCAGGAGCAGCTTGCGCGGCCGCTCCGGGTCGTGGTTCTCGCGCGCCGCGGGCCCGTAGGGCGGGATGTGGACGTTGTAGAGCCACATCTCGCCGTCGCGCAGGCCGGCGTAGCCGTCCTTGAGCTGCGCGCCGGCGGTCCGCAGGGCCTTCACCTCGGTGCCCTGCAGGGCGATGCCGGCCTCGTACGTGTCGATGAGCTCGTAGCGGTACGTCGCCTGCCGGTTCGTGGCGACGTCGCCCGGCGCCGTCTTGCGCTTCCTGCCGCCCTTGGCCATGTCGCCGACAGACGCTAGCCGAGCGCGTCGTCGTCGGCGGCGACGAGGTCGACGCGGCCGCGGGGGACGTCGACGCGCTCGACGCGGACGCGGACGGGGTCGCCGATGCGGACCGTCGCCCCGGAGCGCAGGCCCTCGAGGATCGTGCCCTCCTCGTTGACCTCCCACCAGTCGCCGCGCATCCGGCGGACCGGCAGCAGCCCCTCGTAGCCGTCGCCGAACGCGACGAACGCGCCGGCGCCGATGACGCCGGTGACCTCGCCCTCGAAGACCCGCTCGTGGCCGGCCCCCGACGAGAGCAGCTCGCGCTCGAGCAGCAGGCAGCGGGCGATGTCGTCGCCGGCGCGCTCGATCTCCATCGCGTCGCGCTCGCGCGCCGACGACCACTCGGCCACCGCCGGCAGGCGCTGCGCCTCGGGCGGGTCCTCCCCGCCGCCGACCGCGCTCAGCAGCGCCCGGTGGCAGACGAGGTCCGGGTAGCGGCGGATCGGCGAGGTGAAGTGGCAGTAGGCGGGCGAGCCGAGCCCGGCGTGGCCGAGGTTGCGCGGCAGGTAGTAGGCCTGCTTGAGCGAGCGCAGCACGAGCGACGTGAGCCCGATCCGCCCGCGCCCGGTGCGCCGCACGTGGCGGTCGACGAGGCGCGAGCACTCGCTGACGATCTCGGCCGCCTGCGACGGCGACATCGGCTCGGGCACCGGCGGGGTGGGGACGTCGAGCGAGGCGAGCTGCTCGACGAGCCGCTCGACGCGCGCCGGGTCGGGCCGCTCGTGGACGCGGTAGAGCGCGGGGACGCCGCGGGCCTGCAGGAAGCGGGCGACCTGCTCGTTGGCGGCGATCATGAGGTGCTCGATGAGCCGGTGCGACTCGGTCTGCACCGCCGCCTGCCAGCTCGCGACGTGGCCGCGGCGGTCGAACGAGAACTCCGGCTCGACCGAGACGACCTCGAGCGCGCCGCGCGCCTCGCGCGCCCGCTGCAGCTCGGCGGCGATCGCACGGGCGGCCCGCAGCGGCCCCGCCCACGGCTCCTCCCAGGGCGCCTCGCCGGCGAAGACCCGGTCGACCCGGTCGTAGTCGAGGCGCGCGTCGGAGCGGATGAGCGACCGGTAGAACGCGACGCGGGTCACGTTCGGCCCGTCGAAGTCCATCTCGACCGTGACCGCGTTGCGGTCCTGGCCGGGGCGCAGCGAGCAGGCGTCGTTCGACAGCGCCTCGGGCAGCATCGGCTCGACCGCCCCCGGCACGTAGACGGAGGTGCCGCGGCGCGCCGCCTCGCGGTCGACCAGGTCGCCGGGGCGCACGTACGCGCTCACGTCGGCGATGTGGACCCAGACGCGCGAGCCCTCGGCGGAGATCGCGTCGTCGAAGTCCTTGGCCGTCGCCGGGTCGATCGTGAACGTCGTCAGGTCGCGCAGGTCGCGGCGCGGCACGTCGACGGCGCCGCCGCGGTCGCGGGCCGCCTTCGCCGCCCGGTCGACGGCCGGGTCGAAGCGCCGCGGCAGCCCGCGGTCGAGCATGAGCGCCTCGATGAGCGCCCGCGCGTTGTCGGGCCGGCCGAGGACGCGGACGACCTTCGCCTGCTGCTTGGGGGTGCGCCCGGGCCGCGCGAGGACGAGGTCGCCGAGGCGCGCGTCGCGGTCGCGCTGGACGGGGACGGCGCGGCCGGGCCCGAAGACCGGCACGACGGTGAGGAAGCGCCCGCGCTTCTCGAGCACGCCGACGATGCCGGTGGAGGGCCGGCTCACCGCAGCTGCTCGGCCACGACGGCCAGGGCCTCGTCGACGACCTCGTCGCGGCGCGTGTCCGGGTCGTCCTTGGCGCGGACGTCGGGCTTCACGCCGCCGCCGCGGTCGACCCCGGTGCCGCCGAGGTTGCGGCCGCTGGGCAGGAAGTACTGGCCGACGGTGAGGTCGAGGGCGCCGCCGTTGGAGAGGCGCTGGACCTCCTGGAAGACGCCCTTGCCGTACGTGCGGGCGCCGACGACCTCGCCGCGCCCCCGGTCCTGGATGGCGCCGGCGACGATCTCCGACGCCGACGCGGTGCCGCCGTCGACGAGGACGACGACCGGGATGTCCTCGTCGATCGCGCCGCCGGCGGCGGTGAGCGTCTTCGTCGGCTGGTTGCGGCCCTTGATCGTCACGATCGGCCCCTCGGGGATGAAGATCGACGCGACGAGCCGCGCCTCGTCGAGCAGGCCGCCGCCGTTGTGGCGCAGGTCGAGGAGGATCGCCTCGGCGCCCTGCTTCAGGCGCGTGTCGATCTCCTCGCGCAGCTGGCCGTGGGCGCCGCGGCTGAAGGTGGAGAGCGCGACCTGCGCGACCTTCGTCCCGTCGGCGGTGCGCCGCATCCGCGACGCGACGACGGGGACGGAGACGACGGCGCGCTCGACCGTGCGCTCGATCCGGCGGCCGTCGCGGACGATGACGAGGCGGACGCTCGTGCCCTCGGGGCCGCGGATGTAGCTGCTGGAGCGCTCGCTGGGCAGGCCGGCCAGGCGCCTGCCGCCGGCGGCGACGATGAGGTCGCCCGGCTTCAGCCCGGCCCGCTGGGCGGGCGAGCCGTCGTAGACGCGCATGACCTCCAGCCCGCGCTCGTGCTCGGTGACCTCGATGCCGACGCCGGTGAACTGGGCGTTCGTGTCGCGCAGGTACTTCTGGAACTGCTCGGGCGTGAAGTAGTGCGAGTAGCGGTCGCCGAGCGCGTCGACCATCCCGGCGATCGCCTTGTCGGTGAGCTCCGCCTTCGGGACCTCGCGGTAGTAGTCGCCGTTGACGTCGTCGAGCGCCTCGGCGAAGAGCTGGACCTCGTCGTCGCCGACGAGCGCGTCGCGGATCGGGTCGGGCAGGCGGTCCGGGTGCCCGCCCAGCCAGATGCCGCCCGCGACGAGCGCGAGCGGCACGAGGGCGGCGATCAGGATCGCGGCGAGACGGCGCAGCACACCGCGCAGGGTACGTCCGCCCGATGAAGACGATCTGAAATCGCGCCGCTCAGCGCCCCGCGGTCTCGCCCACGGCGCCCTCCCGCGGGTCTCGCCCCCTGGGCGAAACCCGCTGAGGGAACCCGAGCCCCCAAGGCGAGGGTTCCCCTCAGACCTTGAGGAAGCGGCGGAGCGAGAGGCCCGAGCCGAGCGCCGACACGACGATCGCCGCGAGCATCAGCAGGAGCGCGAGCAGCGGCAGGCTCATCGTCTCCGGCGCGGAGATGAGCGCGAAGTCCTCGGCGAGCGGGTCGACGAACGCGATCTTGCCCACCGCCAGCAGGAGGATCGCCAGCACCCCGCCGAGGCACCCGAGGATCACCCCCTCGAGCACGAACGGCCAGCGGATGAACGAGTCGGTCGCGCCGACGAGCTTCATCACCTCGACCTCGCGCCGGCGCGAGAAGAGCGACAGGCGGATCGTGTTCGACACCAGCAGCGCGGAGGCGACGATCAGCAGGCCGCAGAGGACGCCCATCGCGAGCTTCACGACGTGCGTCGCCGTGAGGATCTTGTCCGTCTCCTCCTTGCGGTTCTTGACCTCGTCGATGGCCGGGTCGACGACGGTGCGCTCGCCCGACGGGGTCATCGGCGCCAGCGCGTTGCGGATCGCCTGGATGTTGTCGGGGTCGTCGGGCGTGATGCGGAACGAGTCCGGCAGCGGGTTGGAGCCGAGCAGCTCGTAGGCCTCCGGGTTGCGCTTCGACTCGCGCTTGTAGGCCTCCTCCTTGGAGACGAACCGCACGGACTCGACGTGCTCGGTCTCGTTGACGAGGCGGTCGCGGACGCGCTGGATCTGCGCGTCGGTGACGTCGGGCTTCAGGTAGACCTCGAGCGCGACCTTGTCGCGGACCTCGTTCGCGGCGCCGGTCGTCGCCTGCACGACCGGGATGAACACGCCGAGGACGAGCAGCGTCACGAGCACGGACGCCATCGCCGCGAACGACGGGATCGGGTTGCGCCGCATCGAGCGCAGCGCCTCCTTCAGGAAGAAGCCCAGCTTCACAGCTCGAGGTGCTCCTTGAGGATCGCGCCCAGCTCCGCCGTGTTCGGCTCGCCGCCGGAGTAGCGCGCCGCGGCCTGGTCGCGCACGACGCGGCCGCGCTGCAGCTCGATGACGCGCCGACGCATCTTGTCGACCATCGCGACGTCGTGGGTGGCGACGATGACCGTGGAGCCGGTGCGGTTGATGCGGTAGAGGAGCTGCATGATCCCGATCGACGTCTCGGGGTCGAGGTTGCCGGTCGGCTCGTCGGCCAGCAGCAGCGGCGGGTGGTTGACGAACGCGCGCGCGATGGCCACGCGCTGCTGCTCGCCGCCGGAGAGCTGGTCGGGGTAGTTGTGCAGCTTCGTCGACAGGCCGGTGAGGCGCAGGATGTCCGGCACCTTCGTGCGGATCTCCCGGCGGCTGGAGCCGGTGACCTGGAGCGCGTACGCGACGTTGTCGTACACGGTCCGGTTCGGCAGCAGCTTGAAGTCCTGGAAGACCATGCCGATGTTGCGCCGGTAGTACGGCACCTTGCGGCGGCCGATGTCGCGCAGGTCGCGCCCGGCGACGCGCACGATGCCCTCGGTCGGCTCGGTCTCCTTCATGAGGAGGCGCATGAGCGTCGACTTGCCGGACCCGGAGTGGCCGACGATGAAGACGAACTCGCCGCGCGAGATCGCCAGCGAGCAGTCGTCGAGGCCGACGTCGCCGCCCTCGTAGCGCTTCGTGACGTGGCGCAGCTCGACCACGGGGACCTGCGGCGTGGGCCGCTCGCGGCGCGGGGCCGCGGCGACGCGGGAGGACTGTTCAAGGGCGGCCATCGCGTGAACACGGTAGAGATCGCCTGCCCGGAGGCTGCACCTCGCCTTGCATGCAATCGCGGTTGCGTACCCTCCACCCCACGATGGCCCAGATCACGCAGGAGGAGCTCGGCAACGGGCTCCCGCTCTACCGGGTCAGCCTGCCCGGGACGCGCGCGACGACGATCCTCGTCGCCTTCGACGCGGGCGCGCGCACCGAGCGCCCGGAGGAGAACGGCGCCGCGCACTTCCTCGAGCACCTCGTCTTCAAGGGCGGCCAGCTCTACGACGACTACCGCAAGGTCAACGAGACGGCCGAGCGGATGGGCGCCTCGCTGAACGCCTACACGTCGCACGACCTCGTCGCGTTCCACATCACGTGCCGCGCCGAGCGGGCGATGGAGGCGCTCGACCTGCTGACGGACTTCGTCGGGCGCCCGCGGATCGACCCCGCCGAGCTGGACCGCGAGCGCGGGGTCGTCATCCAGGAGATCAACCGCGCCCACGACCAGCCGTCGACGGTGGCCGAGCACCTCATCGACCGGGCCGCGTTCGGCGAGCACCCGCTCGGGCGGCCCGTCCTCGGCCCCGAGGAGCACCTGCGCACGTTCACGCGCGAGGCGATCGTCGCCTTCCGCGAGCGGCGCTGGGCCGGGGCGCGCGGCGGCGCGTTCATCGTCGGCAACCTCGACCACGTCGAGGCGAACGGCCGCACCCGCGAGCTGCTGGAGCGCTTCCCGGCGCTGCCCGCGCCCGAGCCGTACGAGCCGGCGCCGCCGCTGCGGGCCGAGGTCCTCGTCGAGGAGCGCGACACGAACCAGTCGCACCTGCGGATGATGTACGCGCCGCAGGTCGACGTCCGCGACCCCGAGCAGCGGGCGGCGCTGACGATCTACGCGACGCTGCTGGGCGGCTCGATGGGCTCGCGCCTGTTCGACGAGATCCGCGAGCAGCGCGGCCTCTGCTACTCGGTCTGGGCCGTCGACCACAGCTTCGCCGACGCCCCGATCCTCCAGCTCGGCTCCGGCCTGGAGTCGGCGAAGTGCGTCGAGGCCTACACGCGGATGCGCGAGATCGTGGCCGAGCTGCACGCCGACGGCCCGACCGAGGAGGAGGTCGCGCGGGCGCGCGCGTACGCGGCGGGCCGCCGGGTGCTCGCCTTCGAGAACACGAACGCGGTCGCGCGGTACGCGGCCAACCAGCGGATCGTGTTCGGCGAGGACGTCGACCCCGACGGGGCGATCGCGGCGCTCGACGCGGTCACCCACGCCCAGGTGCGCGAGGTCGCCGCGGCGGTCGACCCGGAGCGCCTCGCCGTCGCCTGCGTCGGCCCGCACGAGGTCTCGGACTTCGCCTAGCGGGCCGCGGGCGCGGCGCCGCTCCCCCGTCCGGCGGATCCCGCTGGCACCGCCGTCCGCGCGGTGGCAGGATGGAGCGGATGGCAGTCAACCGCCGGGAGCTCAAACGCTATCTCGCACGCGTGGCCGACCGGTGGCCGATCGACCGCGCCTGGCTGGGCGGCGCCCAGGTCGACGACGAGCGGGGGCTGGGCCCGCAGCGCGAGCGCGGCCCGGAGTTCGTCGTCGTGCTCGTGTCGGAGGCCTTCGCCGGCGTCCCGTGGCTGGAGCGCGTCTACGTCGCCGGCTCGCTGTGGGACGTCTTGGAGATGGGCCATCCGGCCGACGTCCACTGCTACACGCCGTCGGAGCTGGAGCGCAAGCGCGAGACGCTCAAGCGGGTGCGGCGGGTGCTCGAGACCGGGCTCGAGCTGACGACCGCGCCCGTTGGCTGAGCGCTACGCGGCGCGCGGCTGCTGGCTGGCGGCGATCGCGTCGGCGACGGCGCCGAAGAACCGCTCGGCGGCCGGCCACGCCTCGGGCGAGACGTGCATCGACATGCTGCCGGCGCCGGTCGACCAGGGCCGCAGCGTCACGTGCCGGCGCCCGCGGCTGTCGGGCGGGCCGATCGTGAGCTTCAGGTTGCGCACGTGGTAGCGCAGATCCCCCTCACCGGGGAAGCCGAACGCCTCCACCACGCGGCCGTCGAACGCGAACAGCGTTCCGTCGATCCACGTCTCCTCCATGCCTGGACCCTAGCGCGGCGGGCGCGTCTCGGCCAGCGGGGACCGCGCGCCCTGGGCGCCCGCCGCCGCGGGCCGCCCGGCGACGAGCGCGGCGAAGCGGTCGGCGCCGACGTTCCCGCCCGACAGGACGACGCCGACGCGCCGCGCGCCGTCGAGCTCCGGCCGCCCGGCGAGGACGGCGGCCAGCGCGCACGCGCCGCTGGGCTCCACGACGAGCTTGACCCGCTCGAACAGCAGCCGCATCGCCTCGACGATCTCGGCGTCGGAGACGACGGCGACAGCGTCGACCCGCTCGCGGATGACCTCCCAGGTCCGCTCGCCGGGCCGGTCGAGCTGCTGGCCGTCGGCGATCGTCGGCGCGACCGGCACCCGGACCCGCTCGCCCGCCGCCAGCGAGCGGCGCACGTCGTCGCCGGCCTCCGGCTCGACGCCGACGACGCGCGTGGACGGCGCGAGCGCCGTGACAGCGGTCGCGCAGCCGGAGATCAGCCCGCCGCCGCCGACCGGGACGACGAGCGCGTCGAGCGGCTCGTCGCGGGCGGCGTCCTCGAGCAGCTCGAGCGCGACCGTCCCCTGCCCGGCCATGACGCGCGGGTCGTCGTAGGCGTGGACCGGCGTCATCCCGCGCTCGGCCACCGCGGCGGCGAGCACCGCCTCGCGGTCCTCGGCGTAGCGGTCGAAGCGGGCGATCTCGGCGCCGTGGCCGGCGGTGGCGGCGACCTTCGTGTCGGGCGCGTCGTCGGGCATGAGGATGAGGGCTGGAGCGCCGTGCAGGCGGGCGGCGAGCGCGAGCGCCTGGGCGTGGTTGCCCGAGGAGACGGTGACGACGCCGCGGGCGCGCTCGGCCTCGGTCAGCGACGCGATCGCGTTGTAGGCGCCGCGGAACTTGAAGGCGCCGACGCGCTGGAGGTTCTCGGCCTTCAGCAGCAGCTCGCGGCCGGTGCGCGCGTCGAGCGTGCGGGAGCGGACGACCGGCGTGCGGTGCGCGACGCCGTCCAGGCGCCGCGCGGCGGCGCGGACGTCCTCGAGGCCGATCAACTGATGGCGACCATGCGCTCGATCGGGCGCCGCGCCCGCTGCGCGATGTCGGCCGGCACCTTGACCTCGTGCTTGAGGTCGCGCAGCGCGTCGCGCAGGTTCGAGAGCGTGATCATCTTCATGTACCTGCAGCTCGCGCGCTCGTTGGCGGCGATGAAGTCGACGTCGGGGGCGGCGAGCTGGAGCGGGTGCAGCATCCCGATCTCGGTTGCCATGATCACGGTGCCGCCCTTGCCGCGGTGCTCCTCGGCGTACTTGAGCATCCCGCCGGTGGAGAGCATGTGCACGCCCTCCGACGGGACGTCCCCGGAGGCGACGTACTCCATGACCGACGTCGAGCAGCCGCACTCGGGGTGGATGAGGAAGTCGGCGTCCGGGTGGGCGGCGCGGACCTGCGAGATGTCCGACGGGCGGATGCCGGCGTGGACGTGGCACTCGCCGTCCCACACGTGGAAGCGGGAGCCGTCGATCCCCAGCGACTTCTGGACGTAGGCGCCGAGGAACATGTCGGGGCCGAAGAGGATCTCGGTCTCGGGGCCGTGCTCGCGCAGGATGTGCTCGACGACCTTGACCGCGTTGGACGACGTCACGCAGTAGTCGGTGAGCGCCTTCACCTCGGCCGTCGTGTTCACGTACATGACGGTGATCGCGCCCGGGTGCCTGGCCTGCCAGGCGGCGAGCTGCTCGGGCGTGATCGAGTCGGCCAGCGAGCAGCCGGCGTCGAGGTCGGGGATGAGGACGGTCTTGTCCGGCGACAGGATCGACGCCGTCTCCGCCATGAAGTGCACGCCGCAGAAGGCGATGACGGAGGCGTCCGTCTTCGCGGCCTGCTGCGAGAGGCCGAGCGAGTCGCCCACGTAGTCGGCGACGTCCTGGACCTCGGCCACCTGGTAGTTGTGGGCGAGGATCACCGCGTCGCGCTCCTTGGCGAGCGCGCGCACCTCGGCCTTCAGGGCGGGGATGTTCTCGAGCGACAGCAGGCTCACGGCGGGGCTCCGGGGAGAAGGGTGAGGGACCCGCGATTCTATCCAGGCGGGCCCCTCCGCCCCGGCGGGCGCGGCGCCCGTCAGGCCGCGGGACGGTCGATGAGCATCGACACGTCGAGCGTCGGCGCCGAGTGCGTGAGCGCGCCGAGGGAGATGTAGTCGACGCCGGTCTCGGCGACCTCCCGCAGGTTCTCCAGGGTGATCCCGCCGCTGGCCTCGAGCTCGGCGCGGCCGGCGACCTGCGCGACGGCGGCCCGCAGCTCGTCGGGCGTCATGTTGTCGAGCAGGAGGCGCGGCGCCCCGGCGGCGAGGGCCTCGTCGATCTCCTGCGGATCGCGAACCTCAACCTCGACCAGAAGGTCAGGCTTGGCCCGCCGGGCCGCCGCCACGGCCGCGGAGATGCCGCCCGCGGCGGCGATGTGGTTCTCCTTGATGAGGAACGCGTCGAACAGGCCGACGCGGTGGTTGGCGGCCCCGCCGGCGCGGACGGCGGCCTTCTCGAGGAGCCGCATCCCCGGGGTCGTCTTGCGGGTGTCGAGGACGGTCGCGCCGGTCCCCTCGACGATCCGGGCCGCGGTCGCGGCCGCGGTCGCCACGCCGCTGAGGTGGCCGAGCAGGTTGAGGGCCGTGCGCTCCCCGGTGAGCAGCGCGCGGGCCGGCCCCTCGACGCGGGCGACGTCGCCGCGCTCGCGCCAGACGCCCTCCTCGACGAGCGCGGTGACCCGCACGGCCGCGTCGAGCTGGCGGAACGTCTCGCGGACGGCGTCGAGGCCGAAGATGACGCCGGGCCGCTTCTGGACGATCGTCGCGGACGCCCGCGCGTCGGCGGGGATCGTCGCCTCGGTGGTGACGTCGCCGTCGCCGACGTCTTCGGCCAGCGCCTCGGCGACGAGTCGGGACAGCTCCATGGGCGCCGCAGGCTAGCGCCGGGCCCGCCGGACCGCCGTCACGCCACGGCGATCGTTGTCGGCTCGCGGCCGCATGGCGGCGCCGATCCGACAACGGCCGCCGCGGTCCGCGGGCGAGTCAGCCGGCGAGCACGGTGACGCTGCGGAACTCGGGGTCGCTGGCGCCGTGCAGACGGGCGCCGGCGGCGCGCAGCCCGCGCAGGTAGGCGACCACCTCGGCGGTGATGCGCTCGCCCGGCAGGAGCGCCGGGATGCCCGGCGGGTAGCCGGCGATCGACTCGCACGAGATGCAGCCGACCGCGTCGTCGACGGGGACGCGCTCGGCCTCGCCGAGGAACGCCTCGCGCGGCGGCACCGCCACCTCGTAGCGCAGCGCCGCCGGCGGGCGCGAGATCGCGTCCCGGCGGCCGGGGACCGAGATCCGCTTGACGATCTCGTCGATGTCGCCGCCGAGCCGGACGAGGTCCTCCTCGGGCTGCCCCATCCCGAGCACGAGCACGACGGTCGCCTGCGTCGCCAGCTCGACGTGCGCGTCGTAGCTGCGGCGCAGCGCGTCGGCGACCTCGTAGCCGGTGCGTCCGGTGCCGCGCACGTCGAGGACGACCCGCAGCGGGTCCCAGCCGGCGACGCCCGGCCGCCCGACCTGCTCGGCCCCGATGACGGCCAGCCCGGGGACGGTCGCGAGCTTCTCGCGCAGCCGCCGCGACGCGGCCAGCGTCTCGTGCAGGAGCGCCTCGCCGTGGACGGCGAGCTGGCGGCGGGCGGCGTCCAGCGACGCCATCAGCAGCGAGCTCGGCGACGTCGAGCGGACGAGGCGCATCGCCCGCGCCACCCGGTCGACGTCGATCCGGGCCGGCTCGCCGCGCGCGCCGACGTGGAGCATCGCCGACTGCGTCAGCGAGCCGACGATCTTGTGCGTCGAGGTGAGGACCGCGTCGGCGCCCTGGCGCAGCGCGCTCTCGGGCAGGTCGGGGTGGAAGCCGAAGTGCGGGCCCCAGGCCTGGTCGACGACGAGCGGGACGCCGGCGGCGTGGGCGACCTCGGCCAGCGCCGGGACGTCGGCGACCATGCCGTAGTAGGTCGGCGACACGACGAACGCGGCGTGGACCCGGCCGCCGCCGGCGGCGGCCTGCGCGAGCGCCTCGGCCAGCGCCTCCGGGGTGACCCCGTGGGCCATCCCGAGCTCCTCGTCGTAGGCGGGGGCGACGAAGTGCGGGCGCCCGCCCGACAGGACGAGCCCGTCGACGAGCGAGGCGTGCGCGTTGCGCTGGGCCACGACGGTCGCCCCCAGCGGCGCGAGCGCGAGCGCGAGCGCGTGGTTGCCCTGGGTCGCCCCGTTCGTCAGGAACCACGTCCGCTGCGCCCCGTAGGCCTCGGCGGCGAGCTCCTCGGCGCGCTGGAAGGGCGGGTGCTCGACCCCGGTGTCGATCCCGCGGATGTCCTGCGGCACGTCGAGCGCGAGCGCGTTGTCGCCGAGCGCGTGGCGCAGCCCCGGGTCGGCGCCCGGGCCGCCCTTGTGCCCGGGCACGTGGAAGCGCCCCGGCCCGCGGAAGCCGTAGGCGACCACCGCGTCGAGGTACGGCGCGGTGGGCTGCTCCCCGGTCATCGCTCCTGCTCGCCGGCGGACCGCAGCAGCTCGGCCCGGATGAAGCGGTCGAGGTCGCCGTCGAGCACCGCCTGCGCGTTGCCGACCTCGACGTTCGTGCGGTGGTCCTTGACCATCGTGTACGGGTGCAGCACGTAGGAGCGGATCTGCGACCCGAAGTTCACGTCCTGCGCCTCGCCCTTCTCGCGGGCGATCTCCTCCTGGCGCCTGCGCTCCTCGAGCTCGGCCAGCTTGGAGCGCAGCATGTTCATCGCCGTCTGGCGGTTGGCCGACTGCGAGCGCTCGTTCTGGCACTGCACGACGATCCCGGTCGGCTTGTGCGTGATCCGCACGGCCGAGTCGGTCTTGTTCACGTGCTGGCCGCCGGCGCCCGAGGCGCGGTACGTGTCGACCTGGAGGTCGTCGTCGTCGATGACGACCTCGCCGGCGTCCTCGACGACCGGGGCGACCTCGACCCCGGCGAAGCTCGTCTGGCGGCGGTGGGCGGCGTCGAACGGGCTGAGGCGCACGAGGCGGTGCACGCCGCGCTCGGCCACGTACATGCCGTACGCGTTCTCGCCGCTGGCCCGGAACGTCGCCGACTTGATGCCCGCCTCCTCCCCCGGGCTGACCTCGAGCAGCTCGACGTCGAAGCCGTGCTTCTCGGCCCAGCGCATCTGCATCCGCAGGACCATCTCCGCCCAGTCCTGGGCGTCGGTGCCGCCGGCGCCCGCGTTGACGGTGACGAGCGCGTCGCCGCGGTCGTAGCGGCCGGTGAACAGCCGCTCCATCTCGAGCGTCTCCAGGCGCTCCTCGACCCCGGCGATCTGCGCGTCGAGCTCCTCGGCCAGCGACGGGTCCTCGGCGGCGAGCTCGAGCAGCCCCTCGAGGTCCTCGACGTCGGACTCCAGCCCGCGGAACGTCTCGAGCTTGCGGCTGGCGGCCGCGTGCTCGCGCGAGACGCGCTGCGCGCGCTCCTGGTCGTCCCAGAAGCCGGGCGCGCCCATCTCGGCCTCGAGCTCGGCGACGCGCGCGGCGAGCGCGTCCGGGTCGACGCTCGCGCGCAGCGGCTCCAGCGCCGCGCGCGCGGCGGCGATGCGCTGGGCGGGGGACTGGCGGGTGGAGTCGGTCTGGGCCACGACCCCTTGAAGGTATCTTCTCGCGGGTGCTGAGCCTCCTCTCGCTGCCGGCGCGGCTGCTGATACGCGCGCTCGACGACCTCCACGCGCTGGCCGAGGCGGCCCGCGCGCTGCCCGAGATCGAGACGCGCACGCTCGAGCGGGTGGCCGCGGTCGAGGCGCTCATGGAGCGGGCGCTCGAGCTCGGCGCTCGGATCGACGAGCGCGGGGCCGGCATCGTCGCGCTCGGCGAGCGGATCGACCGGCGGGCGGTCGAGATGCTCGAGATGGCCGGCACGCTGGAGGCCGCCGCCGCGGGCGTGGCCCGGCAGGGCGCGGCCGTCGCCGCCGCGCTGCCCTCGCTCGAGCAGGCGGTGCAGACGATGGACGAGATGAACCGCTCGGCCGAGGCGATGGCCGCGGTCGCCGAGCCGCTGCACGGCGCCGCCGAGCGGCTGGGGCGGATCGTCGACCGCCTCCCCGGCCCCCGGCCGCACGCCTAGGCCGCGGCGGACGCGGACGGGCCGGCCGCCGTCGCCGGGGACGTCGCGGGCCCCAGGGCCGCGGTCAGCGCGCTAGGCGCCGTGGCACTTCTTGTACTTCTTGCCCGACCCGCACCAGCACGGGTCGTTGCGCCCGATCTGCTCGGTCTCGTCGACGCGGCGCTGCTGGACCGGCTGCGGCGCGGCCGGCTCCTCGGGCTGGGCCGCGGCGGCGCCCTCGGCGCCCGCGGCGGCGGCGATCGCGCCCGCCCCGACCGGGGCGCCGCCCGCCGAGTACGAGACGCGGCCCCCGCCGGTCGCCGTCCCCTGCGGGCGGTACTGGCGGGCCGGCGCCGGCTCGGGCGGCGGCGTCTGCACCTCGACCTGGACGTTGAAGATCATCCGGGTGAAGTCCGACCAGATCGAGTTCATGAGGTCGGTGAAGAGCGAGAACGCCTCGTTCTTGTAGGCGACGATCGGCTCGATCTGGGCGAACCCGCGCAGGTGGATGCCCTCGCGCAGGTAGTCCATGTCGTAGAGGTGCTCGCGCCAGCGCTCGTCGATGATCTGCAGCAGCAGGTAGCGCTCGAGCGCGCGCATGAGCTCCGGGCCGAGCTCGGCCTCGCGCTCGTCGTAGTGGCGCCGGGCCTCGCGGGCGAGCCGCTCGATCATCTCGGCCCGGTCGAACGCCTCGCCGCGGAACTCCTCGGGGTCCGCGTCGAACGGGAAGATCTGGTTGACGGCGTCGATCAGGCCCTCGACGTCCCAGTCCTCGACGAACTCGCTGGCCGTGTACTCGTCGACGAGCCGCTCGAGGACCTTCGCGATCTCCTCGCGGGCCTGCTCGCTCATGTCGCGGCCCTCGAGGATCTCGTCGCGGTACGCGTAGATGATGCGCCGCTGCTCGTTCATGACGTCGTCGTACTCGAGCACGCGCTTGCGCATCAGGAAGTGCTGCTCCTCGACGCGCCGCTGGGCCTTCTCGATCTGCTTGGTGAGCATCTTGGCCTCGATCGGCTCCTCGTTGCCCTCCTCGTCGACGGACCCGAGGCGGTCGAGGATCTTGTAGATGCGGTCACCGGCGAACAGGCGGACGAGGTCGTCCTCGGCCGACAGGTAGAAGCGCGACTCGCCCGGGTCGCCCTGGCGGCCGGCGCGGCCGCGCAGCTGGTTGTCGATGCGCCGCGACTCGTGGCGCTCGGTGCCGATGATGCACAGGCCGCCGGCCTCGACGACCTTCTGGCGGTCGGCCTCGATGCGCTCCTCGATCTTCGGCAGCAGCTCGGCGAAGCGCTCCTCGTAGTCGGGGTCGCCGGGCTTGAGGCCGAGCTTGGCCAGCTCCATGCGCGTCGTGTGCTCGGGGTTGCCGCCGAGCTTGATGTCGACGCCGCGGCCGGCCATGTTCGTGGCGATCGTGACCGCGCCGGGGCGGCCCGCCTCGGCGATGATCTCGCCCTCGCGCTCGGCGTACTCGGGCTTCGCGTTGAGGACGGTGTGCGGGATGCCGAGCTTCTTCAGCCGGGCCGACAGCAGCTCGGAGACCTCGACGGAGATCGTGCCGACGAGGACCGGCTGGCCGCGCTCGTGGCGCTCCTTGATCGCCTTGACGACCGCCGTCCACTTGCCTTCCTTGGTCTTGTAGACCTGGTCGTTGTGGTCCCGGCGGATCATCGGCCGGTTGGTCGGGATCTGGACGACGGGGAGCTTGTAGATCTTCATGAACTCCGTCGCCTCGGTGAGGGCGGTGCCCGTCATCCCGGCCAGCTTGTCGTACATCCGGAAGTAGTTCTGGAGGGTGATCGTGGCGAGCGTCTGGTTCTCCTCCTGGACGCGCACCCCCTCCTTGGCCTCGATGGCCTGGTGCAGGCCCTCCGACCAGCGCCGGCCCTCCATGATGCGGCCGGTGAACTCGTCGATGATCTTCACCTCGCCGTCGACGACCGCGTAGTCGACGTCGCGCTTGTAGAGCGACTCGGCCTTCAGCGCCTGCTGGAGGTGGTTGACGAGGTGGCCGTTCTCGGCGCGGTAGAGGTGGTCGATGCCAAGGAAGCGCTCGGCCTTGGCCACGCCCCGCTCGGTGACCGAGACCGTCTTGTGCTTCTCGTCGAACTCGTAGTCGTAGTCGGCGACGAACTCCCGCTTCTGGCGCGGGTCGAGCCCCTCCGGGCGCTTGCCCGGGACCATCTGCTTGGCGAGCTTGGCGAACTTCACGTAGAGGTCCGCCGCCTGCTCGGGGGCGCCGGAGATGATGAGCGGCGTCCGCGCCTCGTCGATGAGGATGTTGTCGACCTCGTCGACGATCGCGTAGGCGTGCGAGGTCAGCGGCTTGCCCGCCTCGTCGAAGCGCCCGCCGTGCTGGACCTTCTCCTCGATCGAGGTCGCCATGTTGTCGCGCAGGTAGTCGAACCCGAACTCCGAGTTCGTCCCGTACGTGACGTCGGCGGCGTAGGCGGCGCGCTTGGCCTCGTAGGGCATCATGTTCTGCAGGACGCCCCAGGTGACGCCGAGCGCGTCGTAGATCGGCGACATCCACTCGGCGTCGCGCCGCGCGAGGTAGTCGTTGACGGTGACGACGTGGACGCCCTTGCCGGCGAGCGAGTTGAGGACGACGGGGAGCGTCGCGGTCAGCGTCTTGCCCTCGCCGGTGCGCATCTCGGCGATCGCGCCGTCGTGGAGGACCATGCCCCCGATGAGCTGGACGTCGAAGTGGCGCATGCCCATCGTGCGCTTGGCCACCTCGCGCACGACCGCGAAGCACTCGTAGAGCAGGTCGTCGAGGCTCTCGCCGTTGCGCGCCCGCTCGCGGAGCGCGTCCATGCGAGCGCGCAGCTCCTCGTCGGTCTCCAGCTCGAGCTCGGGCTCGTACGCGTTGATCCGCGCGACCCGCCGCTCGTACTGCTTGAACTGCTTGCTCTCTCCGGCGCGCAGGGCGCGGTCCAGCAGGGACATGGGTCCAGACTACCAACGGCGCCCGGGCCGGCCGCTGCGCAAACACCCATGTTCCTGGATGTCGGCGGGCGGCCCGCGCGGGCGCCGATGGCAGGGAGGCCGGGCCGCGGGGCGGCCCGGCCGCCCCCACACACCCCCCCCCGCCGGCGCGCCGCGGG
>JADGIB010000278.1 GCA_019683665.1 Solirubrobacteraceae bacterium | reverse complement strand
CCCCCACCCCGCCACCCCCGCCGTTGTCGGATCGCGATCGCATAGCGAGCTCGAGCCGACAACGGATGGGGGCCGAGCTGCGCGGGGTCGACAAGGCCTACGGCGCGCGCACGGTGCTGCGCGGCCTGGACGCCGCGTTCGCGCCCGGCCGCCTGACCGCGCTCAGCGGCCGCTCGGGATCGGGCAAGTCGACGGTGCTGCGCCTGCTGGCCGGGCTGGAGCGGCCCGACGCCGGCGCGGTGCTGCTCGGCGACGAGCGCATCGACGACCGCGATCGCTCGGCGCTGGCCGCGCTGCGCCGCGAGCACGTCGCGATCGTCGCCCAGGACGTCGGGCTCGTCGGGTTCCTCGGCGCCCAGGAGAACGTCGAGCTGGCGCTCGCGCAGCGCGGCGTGCCCGAGCGGGACGCCCGCGCGCGCGCCGCCGTCGCCGAGCTGCTCGCCGAGGCCGCCGCCCGCCACGGCGTCACGATCGTCTGCGCGACCCACGACCCGCTCGTCGTCGCCCGCGCCGACGACCGGATCGCGCTGTGAGCGCGTTGCGGTCAGCGATTGTCCTCAGGCTCGCGTAGCGTGCGGGGGATGGAGGCAACCAGACAAGAGCGAGCGGGCCCAGCCGACGAGCCCGCGATCATCGCCAGCGGCGTGGTGAAGAGCTTCGGCTCCGTGCGCGCGCTCGACGGGGTCGACCTCGAGGTCCCCCGCGGAACGGTCTACGGGCTGCTGGGCCCGAACGGCGCTGGCAAGACGACGATGGTGCGCGTCCTCACGACGCTGCTGAAGCCCGACGCCGGCGAGGCGCGCGTCGCCGGCTGCGACGTGGCGCGCGACGCCGCCCGGCTGCGCGAGCGAATCGGCCTCGCCGGCCAGTACGCCGCCGTCGACGAGAACCTCACCGGGCTGGAGAACCTGACGATGGTCGGCCGCCTCTACGGCGAGTCGCGGGCCGCGGCCAAGCAGCGCGGCCGCGAGCTGCTGGAGCGCTTCGACCTCGTCGACGCGGCCGGCCGGCCCGCCAAGACGTACTCCGGCGGCATGCGCCGCCGCCTCGACCTCGCGGCGGCGCTGGTCGCCCAGCCGCCGATCGTCTTCCTCGACGAGCCGACGACCGGGCTGGACCCGCGCAGCCGGCTCGACCTGTGGGAGACGATCGAGCTGCTCGTGGCCGAGGGCACGACCGTGCTGCTGACGACGCAGTACCTCGACGAGGCCGACCGGCTCGCCGACCGCATCGCGGTGATCGACCACGGCCACGTGATCGCCGAGGGCACGCCCGACGAGCTGAAGGACCGCGTCGGCGGGGAGCGCCTCGAGGTGCACCTCGCCAACGGCGACGCCGCCGAGCGGGCGATCGACGCGCTCGCGCCGATGGCGACCGAGCCGCCCACCGCCGACGACGACACCGTGAAGCTGCAGGTCAGCGGCCGCACCGGCACGATCGTGGAGGCGGTCCGCCGCCTCGACGAGGCCGGCATCGACGTCGACGACCTCGGCCTGCGCCGACCGACCCTCGACGACGTGTTCCTCTCCCTCACCGGCCGCGCGGCCGAGGAGGCCGAGGACGAGGCCGGGGAGCGTGTGGCATGAGGCGGCTGGTGACCGACACCATGGTGATCGCGGAGCGCAACCTGATGCGCATCCCGCGCCAGCCCGACCTGCTGCTGGCGTTCACCGTGCAGCCGGTGATGTTCGTGCTGCTGTTCGTCTACGTGTTCGGCGGGGCGATCTCGACGCCCGGCTACGAGTACGTCGACTTCCTGATCCCGGGCATCATCGTGCAGAACATCGCCTTCGGCGGGTTCGTCACCGCGCTGGGGCTGGCCGAGGACCTCAACAAGGGCCTGATCGACCGGTTCCGGTCGCTGCCGATGGCCCGCGCCGCGGTGCTCGCCGGGCGCACGATCGCCGACATCGCGACGAACACGCTGTCGGTCCTCGTGCTGCTGGTGACCGGCCTGATCATCGGGTTCTCGTTCCACGCGAACGTCGTCGAGATCCTGCTCGGCTTCGTGCTGCTGCTGGCCTTCGGCTACGCGTTCTCGTGGATCTTCGCGCTGCTGGGCATGGTGGTCTCCTCGCCCGAGGCGGCCAACTCGCTCGGCTTCATCGCGGTGTTCCCGCTGACGTTCATCTCGTCGGCGTTCGTGCCGACGGACTCGATGCCGGCCGCCCTGGAGTGGTTCGCCGACATCAACCCGTTCACGATCGTCGTGAACGCGATGCGCTCGCTGTGGCTGGGCGCGCCGGCCGGCAACTACGTGTGGGGCGCGTTCGTGTGGTCGTTCGTGCTCATCGCGGTGTTCGCCCCGCTGGCCGTGCACCGCTACCGCACCCGCTCGGCGCGGTAGCGGCGAGAGGACGCGAGGGGCGGCCGTGCGGGGCCGCCCCTCGCGACGATCATCGCGTCAGCGGCGCGCGCCCGTCGTCTTGGAGCGCGTGACCGTGACGCGCTTGACCGTCTTCTTGCTGGCCTTGCCCGTCACGCTGGAGACCGCCTTCGCGGAGATCCGGTAGCGGCCGGCGCGGCGCAGCGGCAGCTTCGCCCGCACCGTGCCCGCCTCGGCCACCCGCACGCGGACGACCTTCACGACGACCCACCGCTTGCCGCGCTTGCGGCGCAGGACGAACGTGACCGTCGAGGGCTCGGACACGGTCAGCGACACGCGCCCGTTGCGACGCACCGACGGCTTGGTGATCGCCGGCAGGGTCGCCGGGGCGGTCCCCGACGGCGCGCCGGTCGCCGGGCCCGTGGTGGAGGCCACTGGACCGCTCGCCGGCGCCGGCGCGGGGCCGGCGTCGCGCTGCGCGCTCGCGGTCACCGACGACGCGAACGTGATCGGCACCGCCGTGTCCTGGTTGACGTCGGTCATCCCGTGGGCGCGCATCGTGCGCACGTAGCACTGGACGACCGTGCAGTCCACGGCGTTGCCGTTGCCGTCGGTGTAGCTCGGGACGACCTGCATCGAGGTCGTGAACGTGCCGGACGCCGACAGCCCGCCGCCGGGGGTCAGGAACTGCGAGGACGGTCCGTAGTAGGCGGCCGGGTTCGTGTTGCCGGCCATCGGGCCGTACACGACGTAGATGCCGGGCGGAGTCGTCGAGAACCCGGAGCCGGTGACGCTGACGGTCGCCGGCCCGGTCAGGCCGGACGAGGGCGTCACCGAGATCGCCGGCGCGCCGCCGCCACCGCCGCCGCCGCCGCCGGGGCCCGGATCGGGATCGGGATCGGGCGTCGCCGCGGCGAACGCGATCGGCGTGGCCGTCGCGAACAGCGGCTGCTGGGCCGCGCTGTGCGCCGACCACGTCACGATCGAGCACTGCACCTCGGCGCAGTCCACCTCACGCGTCGCCCCGCCGCCGCCGCGCACGGTGAACGTGCCGGCGCCGACCACGTCGATCGTGGTCGTGAAGCGGCCGTCGGCGTCGATCGTGCCCGACGCACCCATGACGCCGGCCGGCGCGAACCACTGCGCGCCGCGGTACACGAGCTGGCCGTCGACCTCGGCCCCCTGGGCCACGTAGGCGCCGGTGGCGTTGAGCGACGCGAGGAAGTCAGCGCCCTCGACCGTGACCGTGTCGCCGGCCCGGCTGAGGTCGGTCGCCGGGCTCACCTGCACCGCCGGCACGGGCTCGAACGAGATCGGCTGGCGGGTGAACAGCGTCGCGGGCGTCGGGTTCGTCCGCGCGCGGAACGTGACGATCTCGCACTGCACGAACGCGCAGTCGACCGTGACGCCGCCGGACGTGAACGTCTTGACCACCGGCAGCGAGCCGCTGAACGTCCCGTCCGTCTCGAGCTGCCACATCGTGGGCGTCGACGGGTCCGGCGAGACCTGGCGCGGGCCGGTGGTGCGCACCCGCCCGTCGATGATCGCCGCCTGGGTGACGTACAGGCCGTGCTCGGGGTCGGCGATGTCCCAGAACCCCTCGCCGGAGATGGCGACGGTGTCGCCGTCGGCGTCGAGGTTCGTCGACGGCGTGACCGTCAGGATCGGCTGGAAGCGGATGCGCGTGAACGTCTCCTGGCCGGGGTTGACGATCCCGTGGGCGCCGATCGTCAGCACGTAGCAGGCGTCCGCGAGGCAGTCGACGTCGGTGCCCCCGCCGTCGGTGTAGCGCGCCTTCACCTTGATGGTGATCGAGAACGTGCCGTCGGCGTTCAGCTCGGCCTGCCCCGGCGACGGCGCCGCGCCGGTGTGCACCCACTTGGCCTCGTAGTAGGCGGCGGCGTTGGTCTGGTAGTCGGCGTTCTTAGGGCCGAACGCGAGGTAGATGCCGTTACCTCCGGATCCGGCCGGATCGAACCCGCTCCCCTCGACGGTGAGCGTGACCTCGCCGTCAGGGTCGAGGTTCGCGGTCTGCGACACCGTCACCTCCGGCGCCGCAGACGCCGATGTGGCGCCGGCCGCTAGCAGGAGCAGGACCGCCGCCGCGGCGCCGATCGCCAGCCTCAACAGGCGTCTTGACACGTGCTTCCTTTCCAAGACAAGGTCGTATTAGGGCACCCGAACCAGCGGGGCGGCGGGGACCCTACCAGATGATTAGGGTCACCTAATCAGCCGCGTATGCTTCTGCGCATGACGTTCATCACCACGCGGCGCGGAGCGGCGCTCATGGCGGCGGCGAGCGCCGGGCTCGCGGCGGCGGCCGCCCCCGCGCTCGCCGACGACGGCTCGGCCAC
>JADGIB010000019.1 GCA_019683665.1 Solirubrobacteraceae bacterium | reverse complement strand
CGCCGGCTCGATCATCGGCGCGCTGGCGATGGGCTCGCGCGGTCGCGTCGACCCCCGCTTCCTCGTCGGCGCCGCCCTCGCCTTCGGCGCCCTGACGCTCGCCGCCGCGGCGATGCCCACGTTCGCGCTGATGCTCGTCGCGCTCGTCGCCACCGGGGCGGCCGGCGTCTCGTTCAGCGCCGGCACGAGCTCGTGCGTGCAGCTCACGGCCGCGCCCGAGATGGGCGGCCGCGTCATGGCGCTGTACTCGATGGTCTACAGCGGCTCGACGCCGATCGGGGCGCCGGTCGTGGGCTGGCTGGCGCACGTGATCGACCCGCGCGCGGGCCTCGTGGTCGGCGGCCTCGCCGCCCTCCTGACCGGGCTGGCCGCGCGGGGCGCCCTGGCGGGCGCCCCACGGGCCGCGAAGCGGTCGGCCGGCGCTACGACACCAGACCGAGCTTGACGACCGCCTCGCGCTCCTCGCGCAGCTCGGCGACGGAGCGGTCGATGCGCTCGCGCGAGAACGCGGGGACGTCAAGCCCCTCGACGATCTCGTAGGCGCCGCCGGAGCAGCGGACCGGCAGCGAGCAGATGACGCCCTCCTCGATCCCGTAGGCGCCGGTCGACGGCACGGCCATCGAGACGATCCCGTCGGAGCCGAGGACCCAGTCGTGGACGTGGTCGATCGCCGCGTTGGCCGCCGACGCCGCCGAGGAGGCGCCGCGCGCCTCGATGATCTCGGCGCCGCGCTTGCCGACGCGCGGGATGAACTCGTCGACGACCCACGCCTCGTCGTCGACCTCGGCCCAGGCCTGGCGGCCGTTGACCTTCGCGTTGAACAGGTCCGGGTACATCGTCGGCGAGTGGTTGCCCCACACGACGAGGTCGGAGATCGCGTCGACGCCGACGGCGAGCCTGTTCGCCAGCTGCGCGTAGGCGCGGTTCTGGTCCAGGCGGGTCATCGCCGTGAAGCGCTCGGCCGGGACGTCGGGCGCGTTGGCCTGGGCGATGAGCGCGTTCGTGTTCGCCGGGTTGCCGACGACGAGGACCTTGATGTCGTCGGCGGCGTGGTCGTTGATCGCCTGGCCCTGCGGCTTGAAGATCGCGCCGTTGGCCTCGAGCAGGTCGGCCCGCTCCATGCCCTTCGTGCGCGGGCGGGCGCCGACGAGCAGCGCCACGTTCGCCCCGTCGAAGGCCTCGTTGGGGTCGGAGGTGATGTCGATCCCGCTCAGCAGCGGGAACGCGCAGTCGACGAGCTCCATCGCGGTGCCCTCGGCCGCCTTCAGCGCCGGCTCGATCTCCAGCAGCCGCAGCTCGACCTTCGTGTCCGGGCCGAGCATCTGGCCCGACGCGATGCGGAACAGCAGCGCGTAGCCGATCTGGCCGGCCGCGCCGGTGACCGTGACCTTCGTAGCCATCAGGCGTTCATCTCCTTCTTCAGGTTCCTGTCGATCGCGGCCAGGAACTCCTGGGTGGTGAGCCACTCCTGGTCCTCGCCGATGAGCAGGGCGAGGTCCTTGGTCATCTCCCCTCCCTCGACGGTCTGGATGCACACGCGCTCCAGCGTCTCCGCGAAGTGCGTGACGTCCGGGGTCCCGTCCATGCGCCCGCGGTAGGCCAGGCCGCGCGTCCAGGCGAAGATCGAGGCGATCGGGTTCGTGGACGTCGGCTTGCCCTGCTGGTGCAGGCGGTAGTGGCGCGTCACGGTCCCGTGGGCCGCCTCGGCCTCGACCGTGTTGCCGTCGGGCGTCATGAGCACGCTCGTCATGAGGCCGAGCGAGCCGAAGCCCTGGGCGACGGTGTCGGACTGCACGTCGCCGTCGTAGTTCTTGCACGCCCACACGTAGCCGCCCTCCCACTTGAGCGCGGCGGCGACCATGTCGTCGATGAGTCGGTGCTCGTAGGTGAGGCCGCGGGCCTCGAACTCCGACTTGAACTCCTCCTCGTAGACCTTCTGGAAGAGGTCCTTGAAGCGCCCGTCGTAGCGCTTCATGATCGTGTTCTTCGTCGAGAGGTAGAGCGGGTAGCCGCGGTCGAGCGCGTAGCGCATCGACGCGCGGGCGAAGTCGATGATCGACTGGTCGAGGTTGTACATCGCCATCGCGACGCCCCCGCCCGGGAAGTCGTAGACGTCGAGCTCGACCGGCTCGCCGCCGTCCTTGGGCGTGTAGGTGAGCGTCAGCTTGCCCTCGCCGGGGACGACGAGGTCGGTGGCGCGGTACTGGTCGCCGAAGGCGTGGCGGCCGATGACGATCGGCTTCGTCCACCCGGGCACCAGGCGCGGGATGTTCGAGATGACGATCGGCTCGCGGAAGATGACGCCGCCGAGGATGTTGCGGATCGTCCCGTTCGGGGACCTGTACATCTCCTTGAGGCCGAACTCCTCGACCCGGGCCTCGTCCGGCGTGATCGTGGCGCACTTCACGCCGACGCCGTACTCCTTGATCGCGTGGGCGGCGTCGACCGTGATCTGGTCGTTCGTCGCGTCGCGGCTCTGGATGCTGAGGTCGTAGTACTTCAGGTCGACGTCGAGGTACGGCAGGATCAGCTGGTCCTTGATGAACTTCCAGATGATCCGGGTCATCTCGTCGCCGTCGAGCTCGACGATGGGGTTCTGCACCTTGATCTTCGCCATGGGCCGGCGATGCTGACACACCCGGGCGTCGGGCCGCGCTCCCACCCCTTGCCCGAAGGT
Source organism: Solirubrobacteraceae bacterium (assembly GCA_019683665.1). Lineage (GTDB taxonomy): Bacteria > Actinomycetota > Thermoleophilia > Solirubrobacterales > Solirubrobacteraceae > Capillimicrobium. The sequence continues at coordinate 20,095 of JADGIB010000019.1, read as the reverse complement.
CTGAACCGTGGTTCACTCCTTCGGTGGCCTACCGCCCGACGGAGCGCACCGAGGCCCGGCGGATCGCCGCGCGCGAGCGGGTCGTCGCCGCCGCCCGCGAGCTGATCGCCGCCGGCGGCTACCGCGCCGCCTCGGTGGCCGCGGTCGCGCGGCGGGCCGGGGTGGCGACCGGCAGCGTCTACCGCCACTTCCCCTCGAAGGCCGACCTCCTCGTCGAGGTCTTCCGGCGGGCCTCCCAGCGCGAGGTCGACGCGGTCGCCGCCGCGCTGGCCGAGGGCGGGGTGGCCGCGGGGGTCGAGACGTTCGCGCGGCGCGCCCTGCGCGGGCGGCGCCTGGCCTGGGCGCTGCTGGCCGAGCCCGTCGACCCGGCCGTCGAGGCCGAGCGGCTCGCGTTCCGGCGCGCCTTCCGCGACGCGTTCGCCGCCGCGCTGCCCGCGCACGTCGCCGACCGCGAGCTCGCCGCCGCCGCCCTCGTCGGCGCGGTCGGCGAGGCGCTCGTCGGCCCCGTGTCCCCCACCGGCGCCGGCCACGACGAGGACGCGCTCGTCGCCGCGCTCGTCGCGTTCGCCCTGCGCGCCCTGTCCCAGGAGGAGCCCGTCCCATGCTGAGCCGGTCGATCCCCGACCTCACCGCGGCGCGCAACCAGTCCGTGCCGCTCGAGGACTACGACACGTTCGCCGCCGACCGCCCGCTGGCCGAGGCGCTCGAGCGCGAGGGCGCCGGCTGGGCGCGCGGGCGCGCCCACCGCCTCGGCGCGATCGCCGGGTCGGCCGAGGTCCTCCAGGCCGGGCGCGACGCGAACGCGTTCCGCCCGCAGCTGCGGACGTTCGACCGCTACGGCCACCGCATCGACGAGGTCGACTACCACCCGGCCTACCACCGGCTCATGGCGCTCGCCGTCGAGCACGAGCTCCACGCGCTGCCCTGGCGCGACCCGCGCCCCGGCGCCCACGTCGCCCGCGCGGCGCTGTTCATGACGCTGTCGCGGGCCGAGCCCGGCCACGGCTGCCCGATCTCGATGACGTACTCGGTCGTGCCGGCGCTGCGGGCCGCGCCCGAGCTGGCCGCCGCCTGGGAGCCGCGGCTGACCGCGACGACGTACGACCCGGCGCCGCGCCCCGGGAAGGCGTCGGCGATCGCTGGGATGGCGATGACCGAGAAGCAGGGCGGCTCCGACGTGCGCGCGAACGTCACCGTCGCCGAGCCCGACGGCGACGGCTGGCGCCTCACCGGCCACAAGTGGTTCTGCAGCGCGCCGATGAGCGACCTGTTCCTCGTGCTCGCCCAGACCGACGCCGGCCTCAGCTGCTTCGCGGTGCCGCGCCTGCTGCCCGACGGGACCCGCAACCCGATCCGCATCCAGCGCCTGAAGGACAAGCTCGGCAACTGGGCCAACGCGAGCTCGGAGATCGAGCTGCACGGCGTCCACGGCGACCTCGTCGGCGAGCCCGGCCGCGGGGTGGCGACGATCATCGAGATGGTCGCCCACACGCGCCTGGACTGCGTGCTGGGGACGACGGCCGGGATGCGGACCGCCGTCGAGCAGGCGATCCACCACGCCCGCCACCGCGCCGCCTTCGGGCGGCTGCTCGCCGAGCAGCCGCTCATGCGCGCCGTCCTCGCCGACCTCGCGATCGAGTCCGAGGCGGCGACCGCGACGGCGATGCGGCTCGCCCGCGCCTACGACGAGGCGGCCCGCGACGAGCGCGCCCTCCTGCTCAAGCGCCTGGCCACCGCGGTGGCCAAGTACTGGATCTGCAAGCGCGGGCCGGGCCACGCCGCGGAGGCGATGGAGTGCCTCGGCGGCAACGGCTACACCGAGGAGTGGCCGCTGGCCCGCGTCTACCGCGAGCAGCCGCTGCTGTCGATCTGGGAGGGATCGGGGAACGTCATCGCCCTCGACGTCCTGCGCGCGATGGCCCGCGCCCCCGACGCCGTCGACGTCTTCCTCGACGAGGTCGAGCTCGCCGCCGGCGCCGACCAGCGCCTGGACGACCACGTCCGGCGGCTGCGCCGCGAGCTGGCCGACCCCGCCGACCCGCAACCGCGGGCGCGGCGGATCGTCGAGGCGATGGCGCTCGCGCTCCAGGGCTCGCTCCTCGTCCGCCACGCGCCGCCGGCGGTCGCCGACGCGTTCTGCGCGTCCCGGCTGGCCGGCGACGGCGGCCACGCGTACGGGACGCTGCCGCCCTCGGCCGGCGTCGAGGCGATCATCGAGCGCCACGCGCCCGCCGCGTAGCCGCCCGCGGGCGCCACCCGGCATGGCACCATGGGTGGATGCCCACCGGCAGCTCCATCCAGCTCGTGCGGCTGTTCGGCATCCGCATCGGCGTGTCGGCGAGCTGGTTCGTCGTCCTCTTCGTCTTCATCTTCGTCCTGTCGGGCGTCTTCCGGGACGCGCTCGGGGGCTCCGAGACGCAGGCGTACCTCGTGGCCGTCGCCGCCGCGCTGCTGTTCTTCGTCTCGCTCATCCTCCACGAGCTCGGGCACGCGCTCGTCGCGCAGCGGGCGGGGATCGAGATCACCGGCATCGACCTGTGGTTCTTCGGCGGCGTGGCGAAGATGAGTCGCGACACGCGCTCCCCGGGCGAGGAGCTGCGCATCTCGGCCGCCGGCCCGCTCGTGACGCTCGCCGTCGTCGCCGTCTGCCTCGGGATCGGCACGCTGCTGGACGGGCGCACGTTCCTCGACGCCGCCGTGCTCGAGCGCCGCGCCACCCCCGACCCGGCGCTCATGCTGCTCGCCTGGCTGGCGACGATCAACGCGCTGCTGTTCGTCTTCAACCTCATCCCCGCCTTCCCGCTCGACGGCGGGCGGATCGCGCGGGCGATCATCTGGAAGCTGACCGGCGAGAAGGCGAAGGCGACCCGCTGGGCCGGGCGCGCCGGCCAGGGCTTCTCCTACCTGATGGCCGGCTACGGCCTCTACCTCATGCTCACCGGCTCGGTCGGCAACGGCCTGTGGCTGGCCGTGCTCGCGCTCTTCCTCGGCCAGGCGGCGCGCGGCGCGGTGGCCCAGAGCGACATCGACGAGCGCCTCGAGGGCGTCACCGTCGGCGACGTGATGGACCCGCACCCGTACACGCTGCCCGCCGACGTCACCGTGCTCGAGGCCGCCGAGCGGGTGTTCGCCCCGAATGGCTGGCCGTGGGTCCCGGTCGTCGAGCGCGACGGCCGCTACGCCGGCGTCCTCCACCGCGAGGCCGTCGACCGGGCGCTGGCCGAGGGCCGCCCGGCGCTCCCCGTGCGCGACCTCGCGCGCGAGGAGGGCTGGCGCTGGCGGATCGGGGTCGACGAGCCGCTCGAGGCGCTGCTGGGCACCGAGGGCCTGCGCCAGCTCGGCGCCGTCTTCGCCGTCGACGCGCAGGGGGTCCTGCGCGGCGTCGTCACCGTCGACCAGGTCCGCCGGGCCCTGACGCCGGCCCGCTGACCCCCTCGCTAGGATGCAACCCCCCTGAACGGGGGGTCAGCGACACCCGCTCGGGGGATTGTGCGGGGCGCCACCAACACCGATCCTGAACGAGACGTGGCTGTACAGGGACACGGACTGCGCAGGCACCGGATCTCGGTGCGCGAGTTCTGGAGCTCAAGCATCGGCAAGAAGATCGCCGTCGGGATCTCCGGCGCGATCCTGGTCGCCTACCTGGTCCTCCACATGGTCGGCAACCTCAACGCGCTCTACGGCGCGGGCGACGGGGACGCGCGGGTCGACGACTACGCGCACTGGCTGCGCGAGTTCGGCGAGCCGCTCCTCCCGCACGCGTTCGTCCTGTGGGTGGTCCGGGTCGTGCTGCTCTGCGCGCTCGTCGTCCACGTCACGGGCATCGTGCAGCTGCGTCGGCGCGCCGCCGCGGCGCGCGGGCCGCACAAGGCGAAGCCGATCGGCCGGAGCCTCGCATCGCGGACGATGGTCGTCACCGGCGTCCTCGTGCTGGCGTTCGTGGTCTTCCACATCCTCCAGTTCACGACGCTGACGATCGACGTCACCCCGCTGCGCGAGGGCGCGGTCTACGCGAACCTCTACTGGGCCTTCCAGAAGTGGTACTTCGTGCTGATCTACGTCCTCGGCGTGTGCGCGATCGCCTTCCACCTGCGCCACGGCATCTGGTCGGCCGCCCAGACGCTCGGGTACGTCCGCCCGAACCGCGACCGCGCGATCCGCTCCGCCGCCACCTGGGGCTCGATCGTCATCGCGGCCGGCTTCCTGTCCATCCCGGTCTGCTTCTGGACCGGCGTCCTCGGAGCGCCCGCATGATCCTTGACGCGAAGATCCCCGAGGGCCCGATCGAGGAGAAGTGGGACGCCTGGCTGGACGCCCACCGCATGATCGGCCCCGGCAACCGCCCCGGCCGCCGCGTCATCGTGGTCGGCACCGGCCTCGCAGGCGCGAGCGCGAGCGCCTCGCTCGCCGCGCTCGGCTACCGCGTCGACGCCTTCTGCTTCCAGGACAGCGCCCGCCGCGCCCACTCGATCGCCGCCCAGGGCGGCATCAACGCGGCCAAGGACTACGCCAGCGAGGGCGACTCGATCCGGCGCCTGTTCGTCGACACGATCAAGGGCGGCGACTTCCGCGCCCGCGAGGCGAACGTCTGGCGCCTGGCCCAGCTGTCGGCGAACATCATCGACCAGGCCGTCGCCCAGGGCGTGCCGTTCAACCGCGAGTACAGCGGCGAGCTCGCCACCCGCTCGTTCGGCGGCGTCCTCGTCCAGCGCACCTTCTACGCGCGCGGCCAGACCGGCCAGCAGCTCCTGCTCGGCGCCTACAGCGCCCTCCAGGCCCAGGTCGCCGCCGGCCGCGCCCACGTCCACAACCGCCACGAGATGCTCGACGTCGTCATCGTCGACGGCCGGGCCCGCGGGATCATCGCCCGCAACCTCGTGACCGGCGAGATCGAGCGCCACGTCGCCGACGCGGTCGTCCTCGCCTCCGGCGGCTACTCGAACGTCTTCTACCTGTCCACGAACGCGATGGGCTCGAACGTCACCGCGACGTGGAAGGCCCACAAGCGCGGCGCGCTCTTCGCCAACCCCTGCTTCACGCAGATCCACCCGACCTGCATCCCGCAGACCGGCGAGTACCAGAGCAAGCTCACGCTGATGAGCGAGTCGCTGCGCAACGACGGCCGGGTGTGGGTGCCGCGCGACCCCAACGAGACGCGCGACCCCAACGACATCCCCGAGGAGGACCGCTACTACTTCCTCGAGGAGCGCTACCCGAGCTTCGGCAACCTCGTCCCCCGCGACATCGCCTCGCGCGCCGTCAAGGCCGTCTGCGACGAGGGGCTCGGCGTCGGCCCGGTCAAGCGCGGCGTCTACCTCGACTTCCGCGACGCGATCGCGCGCCAGGGGCGCGAGGCGATCGCCGCCCGCTACGGGAACCTCTTCGACATGTACCGGCGGATCACGGCCGTCGACCCGTACCACGAGCCGATGCAGATCTACCCGGCGCCGCACTACACGATGGGCGGCCTGTGGGTCGACTACGAGCTGCAGACGACGATCCCCGGCCTGTTCGCGATCGGCGAGGCGAACTTCTCCGACCACGGCGCCAACCGCCTCGGCGCCAGCGCGATGATGCAGTGCCTCGCCGACGGCTACTTCATCGTGCCGCGCACGGTCACGAACTACATGGCGACCCTGGACGGCAGCGTCTCCCCCGACGAGCCGGCGTTCGCGCAGACCGAGCGCGAGGTCGTCGAGCGCATCGAGCGGCTGATGGGCATCGGCGGCCGCACCGCGCCGCAGGTGTTCCACCGCCAGCTCGGCCAGATCATGCTCGACAAGTGCGGCATGTCCCGCAACGCCGAGGGCCTGCAGGAGGCGATGCGCGAGATCGCCGCGGTCCGCGAGGCGTTCTGGTCGGACCTCTTCATCGACGGGCGCGCCGACGAGCTCAACCCGTCGCTCGAGTACGCCGGCCGCCTGGCCGACTTCCTCGAGCTCGCCGAGCTGATGTGCCTCGACGCCCTGCGGCGCGAGGAGTCCTGCGGCGGGCACTTCCGCGAGGAGCACCAGACCGAGGACGGCGAGGCGCTGCGCGACGACGAGCACTTCGCGAAGGTCACCGCGTGGGCGCACACCGAGGACGGCCGGCCCGTGCCCCACGACGAGCCGCTGGTGTTCAACGAGGTCGCCCTGGCCACGAGGAGCTACAAGTGAGGTTCACCCTGGAGGTGTGGACCCAGGCCTCGCGCGACGAGGAGGGTCACTTCGAGCGCTACGACGTCGACGGCATCGACCCGGACGCGTCGTTCCTGGAGATGCTCGACGAGCTGAACGCCCGCCTGGCCGCCGAGGGCAAGCGGACGATCGCCTTCGACAGCGACTGCCGCGAGGGCATCTGCGGCATGTGCTCGCTGACGATCGACGGCCAGCCGCACGGCCCCAACCAGGTGACGACCTGCCAGACGTTCATGCGCGACTTCGAGGACGGCGCGACGATCCGCGTCGAGCCGTTCCGCAGCGGCGCGTTCCCGGTCGTGCGCGACCTCGTCACCGACCGCAGCGCGCTGGACCGGATCGTCCAGGCCGGCGGCTACGTCACGACGAAGACCGGCCCCAAGCCGGACCCGAACGCGGCCCCGGTCCCGCCCGCCGTCCAGCAGAAGGTCATGGACGCGGCCGCCTGCATCGGCTGCGGCGCCTGCGTGGCCGCCTGCCCGAACGGCGCGGCGATGCTCTTCACCGGCGCGAAGGTCACCCACTTCAACCTCCTGCCCCAGGGCCAGCCCGAGCGGGCCTCGCGGGCGCGGTCGCTCGTGCTCGCGATGGACGCCGAGGGCTTCGGCGGCTGCACGAACTACGGCGAGTGCGCGCGGGTCTGCCCGCAGGAGATCCCGCTCGACGTCATCGGGATGCTCAACCGCGAGTACCGCCGCGGCGCCCGCCGCGAGGACGACACGGTCGGCACCCGGACCTGACGCGCCCGCGCACAGCGCGGGCTGATTGGTCGGGCGGTATCGTGCCGGTGCCGTGCCCGCGCACGACGTCCTGATCATCGGCGCCGGCCTCGCCGGCCAGCGGGCCGCCCTCGCCGCGGCGCAGGCCGGCGCGACCGTCGCGGTCCTGAGCAAGGTCCACCCGGTCCGCTCGCACTCGGTCGCCGCGGCCGGGGGGATCAACGCCGCGATCGCCGTCGAGGACGACTGGCGCTCGCACGCCTACGACACGGTGAAGGGCTCCGACTTCCTCGGCGACCAGGACGCGATCGAGGTCATGTGCGCGGAGGCCCCGGCCGAGGTCCTGCACCTCGAGCACATCGGCGTGACGTTCCACCGTGATGAGACCGGCCGGCTCGACCTGCGCGCGTTCGGCGGCGCCTCGATCAACCGCACCGCCTACGTCGCCGACATCACCGGCCAGGCGATCCTCCACGTCCTCTACGAGCAGCTCCTGCGCTTCGGCGACCGCATCGACCGCTACGAGGAGTGGTTCACGACCTCGCTGATCGTCGACGACGGCGGCTGCGCCGGCGTCGTCGCCCGCGACGTCCGCAGCGGCGCGATGGAGGTGTTCGCGGCCAAGAGCGTCATCCTCGCCTGCGGCGGGGCGGGCCAGTGCTTCAAGCCGACGACGAACGGGCTCATCTGCACCGGGGACGGCATGGCCCTCGCCTACCGGGCCGGGGCGCCGCTCATGGACATGGAGATGGTCCAGTACCACCCGACGACGCTCGTCGAGAACGGCTTCCTCATCACCGAGGGCGCCCGCGGCGAGGGCGCCCACCTGCTCAACGCCGACGGGGAGCGGTTCATGGAGCGCTACGCGCCGAGCAAGCGCGAGCTCGCCTCCCGCGACGTCGTCTCCCGCGCCGAGCAGACCGAGATCGACGAGGGCCGCGGGGTCGGGCCCGACGGCCGGGGCATCTACCTCGACATCACCGTCGTGCCGCGCCGGCGCACGCTCGAGGCGCTGCGGGAGATCGTCAACATCGGCCGCGACTTCGCCGGCGTCGACATCACCCGGGAGCCGATCGTCATCCGCCCCGGCCAGCACTACGTCATGGGCGGGGTGCGCACCGACGTCCACGGCCGCACCCCGCTCGACGGCCTCTACGCCGCCGGCGAGGTCGCCTGCGTGTCGGTCCACGGCGGCAACCGGCTCGGGGCCAACTCGCTGCTGGACACGCTCATCTTCGGCCGCCGCGCCGGGGAGCACGCCGCCGCGCGGGCCGCCGGGACGCGGATGCCGCGGGTCTCGCGGGCGCCGCTGCACGACGACGCGCGGCGGATCGAGGCGATCCTCGCGCGCCCGGCGGGCGCCGGGCGGCGCGTCTCGGAGATCAAGGAGGAGCTCGGGACGACGATGAACCGGCACGTCGCCGTCTTCCGCGACGAGGGCGGGCTGCGGACCGCGCTCGACGTCGTGCGGCGCCTGCGGGAGGAGGCCGAGTCGGCCGCCGTCGACGACCGCGGCACGGTCTTCAACCAGGACGTGCTCGGCGCGATCGAGCTCGGCTGCCTGCTCGACTGCGCCGAGGCGATGGTCGTCTCGGCGCTCGAGCGCCGCGAGTCGCGCGGCGCCCAGTTCCGCACCGACTTCCCGCGGCGCGACGACGCCGAGTGGCTGAAGCACATCACGATCACCCGCGACGGGGACGGCGCCCCGCGGATCGGGTACGCCCCGGTGACGATCACCCGCTGGGAGCCGGAGGAGCGGAGGTACTGATGGCCGAGCCGATCGCATTCACGCTGCGCCTGCGCCGCTACGACCCCGAGTCCGGCGACGCGCCGTTCTGGGCCGAGCACACGATCGAGCTCGAGCCGCACCGCTCGATCCTCGACGGCATCCTGCAGGCGAAGGCCCGCTTCGACGGCTCGATCGCGATCCGCTGCTCCTGCCAGGCGGCAATCTGCGGCTCCTGCGGCGTGCGGATCAACGGCCGGCCCGGCCTGGCCTGCAACACCCGCCTGCGCGACGCGCTGCGCGACGCGCCCGACGGGGTGATCGAGGTCGAGCCGATGGGGAACATGCCGGTCATCAAGGACCTCGTCGTCGACATGGACGCGGTCCACTGGAAGAAGATCCGCCGCGTCACCCCGTGGCTCGTCGCCGAGGAGGACGGCCTGCCCGAGCGCGAGCACCTCGTCGACCGCGACTCGATGGTCGACGTCACCCAGGCGATGGCCTGCATCCAGTGCGGGGCGTGCGTGTCGGACTGCCTGTCGATGGAGGCCGACCCGCTCTTCGTCGGGCCCGCCGCGGCCGCGAAGGCGTACCGCTTCGTCGCCGACCCGCGCGACACCCAGCAGCTCGAGCGCCTGCGCGACCTCGCCGAGGACCCGCACGGCATCTACGACTGCACCCACTGCTTCACGTGCATCGACGCGTGCCCGAAGGGGGTCGCGCCGATGAACCAGATCATGCGGCTGCGCCGGCGCGCCGCCGACGACCACGGGATCGTCGACCGCAACAACGGCGAGCGCCACGAGGCGGCGTTCGCGACGCTCGTCCGGGACCGCGGCCTCCTCCACGAGGCCGAGCTGCTGCCGCGCTCCTACGGCGGCGACTCCTGGCTGGGCAAGTTCCACCCGGCCGCCGGCCGGGTGCTGCTCAGCTCGCTGCCGGTCGTCACGAAGGCGCTGCTGCGCGGCAAGGTCCGGCCGAGGGTCGCCGTCGCCGGCGAGCGGCTGCCCCGCGAGGACCGCCGCCACGTCCAGCGGATCTTCGACACCGTCGAGGGCCGCCCCGAGCGGCTCGAGCTGAACCTCTACCTCAGCGGCGTCGACGAGGACGGCGCGGGCGCCGCCGGCCGCCCGCCGGAAGGGAGCGAGACGCGATGAAGGTCGCCTACTGGCCCGGCTGCGTGAGCCGCGGCTTCGCCCCCGAGCTGCACGGCGCGATGGCGAGGATCGCGCCGCTGCTCGACCTCGAGCTCATCGAGCTCGACCGCGCCGCCTGCTGCGGCGCCGGCGTCCTCTCCGAGCACAACCAGGAGCTGGCCGACACGCTGAACGCGCGGACGTTCGCGCTCGCCCAGCAGACGGACGGCGAGCTGATGATGAACATCTGCTCGACCTGCCAGGGCGCGCAGACCGAGTGCCAGGAGCGCCTCGACGCGAGCGCCGAGTACCGGGCGCTCGTCAACGAGACGCTCGCCGGCGAGGGCCTCGTCTACGAGACCGGGCTGACGAACAAGAACCTCCTCTGGCTCCTCGTCGAGGAGATCGGCCTGGAGACGCTGCGCGCGAAGGTGCGGCGGCCGCTGACCGACCTGCGCGTCGGCCCGTTCTACGGCTGCTACATCGTGCGGCCCGTCGACCGGCTCGGCATCGACGCCGACCGCCCGCGCGACACGTACCTGTCGCGGGTGATCGAGGCGCTCGGCGGCACCGTCGTCGAGTACGCCGGGATGCGCAAGTGCTGCGGCTTCCCGATCGTCACGATGAACCCGGAGACGTCGCTGCGCCAGGCGGGCCGCCACCTGGGCGACGCCAAGGACGCGCACGCCGACTGCGTCGTGACCCCGTGCCCGCTCTGCCACCTGAACCTCGACCTCCAGCAGCCCATGGCCGAGCGGGTCGTCGGCCGCGAGATCGGGATGCCGGTCCTCCACCTCCCCCAGCTCGTCGGCCTCGCCCTCGGCCTGTCGCCGAAGGAGCTCGGCCTCCAGCGCCACGTCGTCCGGCCGACCGCGGTCGTCGACTGGTCGACCTCGGTCGTGGCCGCCGTCGGCGCCTGACGGCGGGCGGCGCCGCGCCGGGCCGACGAGGTCGCGCCCTCCCCCAGGATGCGCCGGGAGGGGGGAATCGGCGCCGTCGCGACGACAGGAGGATGAGCGGGCCGCGCGATCTCGTCGACAGGCAGATCAGGGGTACGGCATGCGCACCGGAGGGGGCCCGCACCGGGCCCCCTCCGGACGCCGGCAAGCGAGCGGCAAGCGGCGGCGGCGAGGATCGCGCCCATGCGAACGATCGACGCGATCCTGCGCCCCGGCGCCGACGCCTTCGAGCCCCACCCGCAGGCCGACGTGCCCGCGGGCGAGCGCCCGGCCGCCGTCGCCGAGCCCGTCAGCGTCGAGGAGGTCCAGGCGGTCGTCCGCCACGCGGCGCGGGCCGGGCTGCGGATCGCCGTCCACACGACGGGCCGCGGCGTCCGCCAGACCGGCCGCCTCGCCGACACCCTGCTCGTGCGGACCGGCGCGCTCGGCGGCGCCCGCCTCGACGCCCCGGCCCGGATCGTCCGCGCCGGCGGCGGCAGCGTGTGGGCCGACGTCACCCGCGTCGCCGCGCCCGCCGGGCTGGCGCCGATCGCGATCCCGACCCCGACCGTCGGCGTCGCCGGGACCGTCCTCGCCGGCGGCGTCGGCTGGCTGTCGCGCCGCCACGGCCTCACGTCGGAGTCGCTGCGCGCCGTCGAGCTCGTCACCGCCGACGGGCGGCTCGTCCGCGCCGACCACGAGCGCGAGCGCGACCTGTTCTGGGCGCTGCGCGGCGGCGGGGGCGGCCTCGGCGTCGTGACCGCCGTCGAGCTCGCCGTCGTCGACCCCGGCCCGATCCACGGCGGGACCCTGCGCTGGCCGGCGGCGCGCGCCCGCGACGTCCTCCACGCCTGGCGCGAGTGGACGCTCGAGGTGCCGCGCGAGGTCACGAGCATGGCCCGGCTGGCCGGCGGCGGCGACGAGGCCGCCACGCTCGTCGAGGCGGTGCTGCTCGCCGACGCCCCGGCCGCCGACGCGCTGCTGGCCCCGCTGCGCGCCCTCGACCCCGCCGGCGACGGCGTCCGGCCGCTGGCGCCCGCCGACCTCGACGCGCTCCACGCCGACGTCCTCGGCGGGCGCCCCGTCCACTACGACCACCTCCTCCTGCACGACCTGCCCGCCGAGGCGCTCGACGTCTTCCTCGACGTCGCCGGCCCGCAGGCCGGCTTCCCGATGCTCGACGTCGAGCTGCGCCACCTCGGCGGCGCCCTCGACGACCGCGGCCGCCGCAGCGGCGCGCTCGGCTCGCTCGACGCCGGCTACCTGCTCGTCGTCGCCGCGGCGCCCGAGCGCGCCGACGTCGCCCGCGACCTCGTCGAGGAGCTGTCGCCGTGGGCGGCCGGCCACATCTTCCTCAGCTTCGTGGCGCCCGACACGCCGGACGCCGAGGTGTCCCCGGCCGACACGCGCCGGCGGCTGTGGGCGGTGAGGGCGCTCCACGACCCCGAGGACCGGTTCGTCGCGCCGCTCGGCCACCTCACCGGGGTGGCAGCTCCCCCTGCCGACCGCGGGCCGCTCGGCTAGGCTCCCGCCGTGCTGACGTCGACCGCCACCCCGGCGCCGCTCATCGAGCGCCCGGAGCTCGCCGAGCGGGTGCGGGCCGGGATCGAGCGCGGCTCGGTCGGGCTCGTCGCCGGCGCCGGGTACGGGAAGACCGTCCTCGTCGAGCAGGCGCTCGACGGCCGCACCGCCGCGTGGCTGAGCTGCCGCGCCCGCGACCTCCACGTCGACCGGCTCCTCGTCGACGCGATGCAGGCGATCGCCGGGCCGTGCCGGGCGCCGCCGAGCTGCTCATGGAGTCGGTCCGCGCGCCGGGCGAGGCGCTCAGCCCGCTCGACGTGACCCGCGCGCTGCTCGACGAGCTGGAGGCGCTCCTCGTCGAGCCGCTCGTGTTCGTCCTCGACGACGCCGAGGAGCTCGAGCGGCACCGCGACGTGCTCGACCTCCTCGAGCAGATCGTCGACGGCGAGCCGGACCGCCTGCGGCTCGTCGTCTGCACCCGCCGGCCGCTCGACGTCCGGGTCGCCCGCGCCCAGGCGCGCGGCCGCTTCCACCTCGTCGGGGAGGCCGACCTCGCGTTCAGCGCCGACGAGGCCGCCGCCGTGCTCGCCGGCCGGCTCGGGCGCGAGCCCGGCGACGACGAGGTCGCCGAGCTCATGCAGGCGACGCTCGGCTGGCCGCTCGGCGTCGCGCTCGGCGCCACCCGCACCGACCCCAGCGACGCGATCGGCCGCTTCCTGGCCGAGGAGGTGCTCGCGCCGCTGGACGCCGAGCTGCGCGCGGCGATGCTGTCGTCGAGCGCGGTCGACGAGATCACGCCGGAGATGACCGCCGCGCTCGGGCTGCCGCCCGACCTGCCCCAGCGGCTCGGGCGCCTCGGCGTCCTCCTGCGCCCGGTCGCCGGGCGCCGCGACGCGACCGCCTACCACCCGCTGCTGCGCGACCACCTGCGGCGCGCCTGGGAGACCGAGGTGCCGGCCGACCGCCGCGCCGACGTCCTCGCCGCGGCCGCCGACCAGCTCCACCGCGAGGGCCGGGTCACGGAGGCGATCGACGCGTGGCTGGCCGCCGGGCGCCCCGAGCCGGCGCTCGACGCGATCAGCGCCGCCGCGACGCCGCTCGTGCGCACCTCCCCGCAGGGCGTGCGCGCCTGGCTGACGATGCTCCCGCCCGAGCTGGCCCGCGACCCGCGCGCGGCCGACATCGCCGGCGCCTCGCCGTCGCCGAGGGCCGCCACGAGGACGCGGTGCCGCTCCTGCGCGCCGCCGTCGCCGCGCTGCCGCCGGAGGCGGCCTCCGCCGCCGCCTGCGTCGCGGCCGAGAGCCTCTACTGGCTCGGCCGGCTCGACGAGGGGATCGAGCTGCTCGGGCTGCTCGAGCGCCCCAGCCCCGACGCGCTCGCCTGGTGGACGTCGCTGCTGGGCGCGGCCGGGCGCCTCGACGAGGCCGCCGCGCGGCTGCGCGCCCTGGACGCGACGCCCGAGGCGCCGTCGGTGGCGGGGATGCGGGCGCTCGCGCGCTTCTTCCTCGCCGTGCCCGACGGCCGCCACGACGAGACGATCGTCGAGCTGTGCCGCCGCCTGGAGGGCCTCGGCGACGACGCCCGCGCCACCCACCGGCCCGAGTACCTCGGCGCGTTCATGGCGTTCGCGCTCGCCGACTCCGGCCGCGCCGACGACGCCGTCGCCTGGACCGAGTTCGTCCTCGCCGAGGCGGGCCGCTCCGGGCTGCCGACGTTCATCACCGCCGAGGCGCACGCGCTGCGCGCCTGGCTGCTCGCGATGGCCGGGCGCGAGGCCGAGGCCGAGCTCGCGCTCATGCCGATCCGCGACCTGCCGCCGACCGACGGCTGGGCGCCCGCGATCGGCGAGTCGGCGATGGCCGCCTGTCTGCTCGCCCGCGGCGAGCGCGGCGCCGCGCAGGCGCTGGCCGAGCAGGCGCGCGGGCGCGCCCGGTCGGCGCCGCTGCCGTTCCGCTCCCTCTTCGAGCTGCTCGTCATCCGCGTCCTCGTCGAGGCGACGTCGCCGGCCGTCGGCGTCGAGCGGGCGACCGAGACGCTCGCCTGGCTGGAGGCGACGTACGGGCCCGAGCACGGCCGCCACCACCGCGCCCGGGCGCTCGCGCTGCGCGCCTGGGCCCACGGCCTCGGCGGCGACCTCGCGGCGGCGGGCGCCGACCTGCAGGCCGCGCTCGACGTCGCCGGCCCGCCGCTGGCCCCGCAGGTCCTGCGGGTCGAGTGGCCGCGCCTGGCCGAGCTCGTGTGGCGGCTGCTGGCCGAGGGCGCGCTCGACCCCGAGGGCGTCCTCACCGCCGCCGAGCGGGCCTTCCCCGGCGGCGAGGAGCTCATCGACTTCGCCGAGCACCCGCAGGCCGGGGTCCGCGCGGTCGCCGCCCGCTCCCTCGGCGGCTCCGGCCACCCGCGGGTCGAGCCGCTGCTGGCGACGCTGGCCGAGGACGAGGACCCGCGCGTCGCCGCCGCCGCGCAGGCCGCCCGCGCCGCCGGCCGCCGCTCCCCGCCGCCGCGGACGTTCACGCTCTTCGGCGGCTTCTCGCTGCGCCGCGGCGCGTGGCCGGTCGACGAGCGCGCCTGGGGCCGCCCGACGACGGCGCGGCTCGTGCGGGTCCTGCTCGCCCAGCGCGGCGCGTTCCTGCCCGAGGAGGCGCTGCTGGAGGCGCTGCGGCCCGACAAGCCGCCGAAGTCGGCGCGCTCGTCGGTGCAGGTCGCGGTGTCGCGCGCCCGCGCCGTCCTCGACGCGCCCGGCGCCGAGCAGAGCGCGATCCAGTACTCCGAGCGGGCCTACCGGCTCGTGCTCGACGAGCGCGACCGGGTCGACACGGAGCTGTTCACCTCGCGGCCGAGGCGGCGCTCGCGGCGACCGGCCCGGAGCGGCTCGCGCTGCTGGAGCAGGCGGCCGCCCTGTGGACGGGCGAGCCGATGCCCGAGGAGCGCTACAGCGACTGGGCGGCCGCCTGGCGCGAGGACCTCGTCGCCCGCCACCGGCGCGTCCTCGTCGCGCTGGCCGAGCTGCGCACCCGCGCCGGCGACCACGCGGGCGCGGCGGCGGCCGCCACCCGGCTCGTCGCGATCGACCCGCTCGACGAGGGCGCCCAGCGCCTGCTCATCGCCGCCCACGCGCGGGCCGGCAACCGCGCCCGGGCGCTGCGCCAGTACCTCGCCTGCCGCAGGCAGCTCGTCGACGCGCTCGGGCTCGAGCCGTCGGAGGAGACGCGGGCGCTGCACCGGCACGTGCTCGCGGGCCGGCCGGTCTGACTACCCTCCGCCGCCTGCTCCTCCTGCGCGAGTCCCACCCCGACCGGCCCGCCTTCGACATGGCGGTCTCCGCCGTGCTGCTCGCGCGGGTCGCGCGCGGGGAGCACGAGCCGGTCCTGCGCCTGCAGCGCCACGCCCCGGCGGTCGCGTTCGGGCGCATGGACGCGATCGCCCCCGGCTTCGCGGCCGCCGTCGCGCAGGCGCGCGCGCTCGGCTACGAGCCGTTCGAGCGGCTCGCCGGGGGCCGGGCCGCGGTCTACCACGAGGGCGTGCTGACGATCGGGGAGGCGCTGCCCGACCCGCAGGCGAACCTCCACATCAACGAGCGCTACGAGGCGACGGCGCGGACGGTCGCGGCGGCGCTGCGGTCGCTCGGCGTCGACGCGCGCGTCGGGGCGGTCGCCGGCGAGTACTGCCCGGGTGACTTCAGCGTGAACGCGCGCGGGGCGGTGAAGCTGAGCGGCACCGCGCAGCGGGTCGTGCGCGGGGGCGCCTACGTCGGGACCGTGCTCGTCGTGCGCGACGCGGCGCGGGTGGCCGCCGTCGTCGAGGCGCTCTACGCCGAGCTCGGGCTGCCGGTCGACCCGGCGGCGACCGGGGCGGTGGCCGACGAGGCGCCCGGGGCCGGCCTCGACGCGGTCGAGGCCGCGCTCATCGCCGCCTACGCGGCCCGCGGGCCGCTGCGCGAGGGGACGCTCGACCCCGGCGTGCTCGCGGCCGCGGCCGAGCTGGAGGCGCGCTTCCACCCGCGTCTGGCGGCGGCCTGAGCGCATCCGGACGCGCGACCTGCAAGGCTCCCGGGCGATGCGGCTCACCATGATGCTCGCGGCAGGGTCGCCGGGCTCGCCGTCGCGCTCGGCGTGGCGGCGTGCGGCGGCAAGACGATCGATCACGAGGACCTTCAGAACCAGCTCGCGACCGAGCTCTCCAGCCAGGCGGGCGTGGACGCCGACCAGGTGTCGGTCTCCTGCCCCGACGGCCAGAAGGTCGAGAAGGGCGCGAGCTTCGACCGCGAGCTGACCGCGCCCAACGGCGACAAGGTCCGCGTCGTCGTCACGCTCACCGACGACGAGGGCGGCTACACCGCCACCGTCCCGGAGGAGCAGCCCGCCGGCGAGAGCTAGGCGGCCGGCGCGCTGCTGCCGACGAGGCCGCGCTCGACGACGAGCTCGGCGATCTGGACCGTGTTCAGGGCCGCGCCCTTGAGCAGGTTGTCGCCGACGACGAAGAAGTTCAGGACGTGCGGGTCGGACAGGTCGCGGCGGACGCGTCCGACGACCGTCTCGTCGCGGCCGGCCCACTCCAGCGGCGTCGGCGCCTCCTCGACGACGAGGTTCGGGAACGCGCGCAGCGCCTCGAGCGCCTCGTCGAGGCCGGGCTCGCGCTCGAACGTCGCGCGCACCGCGATCGAGTGGCCGACCATGACCGGGACGCGCACGCACGTCGGCGTCACCGACAGGCCGGGCAGCGACAGGATCTTGCGCGACTCGTTCTGGAGCTTCATCTCCTCGTCGGTGTAGCCCTGGTCGTTCAGGGTCCCGAGGAGCGGCACGACGTTGAACGCGAGCGTGTTCGCGTGGACCGTGTGCTCGACCTTGCGGGCGGCGGCCGCGCCGTCGTTGACGAGCTGGTCGACGTCGGCGGCGAGCGGCTCGACCTGGTCGGCGAGCTCGTCGATGCCCTTCTGCCCGGCGCCGCCGGCGGCCTGGAAGCTCGTCGCGACCATCGCCGTGAGGCCGAAGCGGTCGTGGAGCGCCTTCGCCGGCAGCATGACGACCATCGTCGTGCAGTTCGGGTTGGCGATGATCCCCTTGCGGGTCTCCTCGACGGCGTCGGGGTTGACCTCGGCGACGATGAGCGGGACGTCGGGGTCCATGCGCCAGGCGCTGGAGTTGTCGACGACGACCGCGCCGCCGGCCGCGAACCGCTCGGCCCACGCCTTCGACGTGGACCCGCCGGCGCTGAACAGCGCGATGTCGAAGCCGGTGACGGTGTCGTCGCGCAGCGGCTGGACGGTGAGGCCGTCGACGACCTTGCCGGCCGAGCGCTCGGACGCGAACAGGACGATCTCGTCGGCCGGGAAGGCGCGCTCGCGCAGGAGGCGGCGCATGACGGTCCCGACCGCGCCGGTGGCGCCGACGACCGCGACCCTCATGACGCGAACTCCCCGAAGGGCTGCTCGGGGCGGATCGTGTCCGGCCCGCTCAGCTCGAAGGCGCTGTGCAGGGCGCGCACGGCCTCGGGGACCTTGTCGCCCGGGACGACGCAGGAGATGCGGATCGGCGAGGTGGAGATCATCTCGATGTTGATCCCGGCCTCGCCGAGGACGGTGAAGACCTTCGCGGCGACGCCCGGATGGGTCTTCATGCCGGCGCCGACGACCGACACCTTGCCCATCGACTCGTCGGCGTGCACGCCGATGCCGAGCTCGGCGGCGAGCGGCTCGAGCGCCGTGCGCGCGGTGTGGAGGTCGTCGCGCGGGACCGTGAACGACATGTCCGCGCCGGCGCCCTCGGAGACCGGCTCGTTCTGGACGATCATGTCGACGTTCACGTTCGCCTCGGCCAGCACGGTCGCCAGGCGGCCGGCGACCCCGGGCGTGTCGGGCACACCGGTGAGCGTGACGCGGGCCTCGCCGGTGGAATGGGTGACGGCGGTGATGAGCGGGTTCTCCACGGTGACGTCCTCTCCGACGACAACGGTACCTGGGGCGTCGTCGAAGCTCGATCGGCAGTGGATGCGCACGCCGTGGTTGCGCGCGTACTCGACCGATCGCAGCTGCAGCACGCCGGCGCCCGAGGCCGACATCTCGAGCATCTCCTCGAACGACACCATCGGCAGCTTGCGGGCGTCGGGGACGATGCGCGGGTCGGCGCTGAACACGCCGGAGACGTCGGTGTAGATCTCGCACTCGTCGGCGTCGATCGCCGCCGCGAGCGCGACCGCGGTCGTGTCCGAGCCGCCGCGCCCGAGCGTGGTGACGTCCTTGGCGGTGCTGACGCCCTGGAAGCCGGCGACGAGCACGATGCGCCCGTCGTCGAGCGCCTCGCGGATGCGGTCGGCGCGCACCTCGAGGATCCGGGCCTTCGTGTGCGACGTGTCGGTGACGATGCCGGCCTGGCTGCCGGTGAGGCTGATCGCGCGGTGGCCGAGGTCGTTGATCGCCATCGCGCACAACGCGCAAGACTGCCGCTCACCGGTGGAGAGCAGCATGTCCATCTCACGCGGATCCGGGTGCGGGGAGATCTCCTGCGCCCACGAGATCAGCTCGTCCGTGGTCTTGCCGCGGGCGCTGAGGACGGCGACGACGCGCAGACCCTCCTCGCGCTTGGCGACGATGCGGCGGGCGGCACGCTTGATGCGCTCTGCGTCGGCGACGGAGGTGCCGCCGAACTTCATGACCACGGTTCCCGACATGACGATCGCTCAAGGTACTCGGTGAGGCACGGCTGGCGTCGACGGCTGGCGACCGCGGCGGCGGTCGCGGTGGCGGCGGCCGCCGGGGCGGGCCTCGCGCTGGGCACGCGCGGCGGAGGGCCCGCGGACGCGCCGCGCCCGCGCGCGGTGTCGGCGGTGCTGCCGGTGCCCGAGGCGGAGGCGGCCGCGCGGCTGTTCCTCGTCGGGTTCGGCGGGACGCGCGGCGACGACCCGTCGGTGCGGCGGCTGGGGCTGCGCGACTGGGGCGGCGTCGTCATCGAGCCGCACAACGCGCGCTCGCCGCGGCAGGTGCGCGCGCTCGTGCGCTCGATCCGCGCCGACGCGGCCGGCTGGGGGTCGGCGCAGCCGCCGCTCGTGGCGATCCGCCAGCCGGGCGGGCCGGGGTCGGCGCTGCCGTCGCTGCCGCCGCCGGCGCAGCCCGACCAGGCGGTCCCGCGCGAGGCGCGCCACGCCGCGCGGTCGGCCGGGCGGGCGCTGCGGGCGCTCGGGGTCGAGCTGACGCTCGGCGCGCCGGTCGCCGACCTCGCGGCCGTCGGCGGGCCGGCGGCCGAGCGCGGCTTCTCGGCCGACCCGCAGACGGCGTCCGAGCTCGTGGCCGCCGCGGTCGAGGGCTACCGGGAGGCGGGGCTGGCCAGCGCGCCGGGGAGCTTCCCCGGCGAGGGCGGCGCGTCGCAGGACCCGGTCGACGGCCCGGCCGCGGTCGGGATGTCGCGGGAGGAGCTGGCGGCCCGCGACCTGGCGCCGTTCCGCGCGGCGGTGGCGGCGGGGGCGCCGGCGATGCTCGTCAGCGACGCGATCTACGCGGCGTGGGACGACGCCGGCCCGGCCGCGCTGGCGCCGGAGGCCTACGACCTCCTGCGCCGCGGCGCCGGGTTCGGCGGCGTGGCGATCAGCGGCGACCTGAACGCGGCGACCGCGGTGACGGGCGGCAGCGTCGCCGAGGCGGCGGTCGCCGCGCTGCGGGCGGGCGCGGACCTGCTGTGGGTGCCGGGCGACGCGACCGAGCAGGAGAGCGCCTACCGCGCCGTGCTCGCGGCCCTGCGCGCCGACCCGGTCGTGCGCGCGCGGGCGGCCGAGGCGCTCGGGCGCGTGGCGCTGCTGCGCGAGCGCTACGCGCTTCCGTGACGAACCCGCGCCCCGCGGTCACATCTCCCTCGCCACGCTTCCTCGTATGCGCCCGGTCCCGCCC
>JADGIB010000277.1 GCA_019683665.1 Solirubrobacteraceae bacterium | reverse complement strand
GCCAGGTTCCGTGCAGGTTGAAGCCGCGCGCCCGCGGCGCCGATGAACGGCCGAACCCGTTCCGCCCCACCGAAGGACCCCATGCCCCGACCTCACCGGTGGCTGGCCTGCGCGGTCGGCTGCCTCGTTCTCGGCCTCGCCGCCGCCCCCGCCCAGAGCACCGGCGGCGGCCAGCGCCAGGACGACCGCGAGCTGGCGATCCTCCTCGAGCTCGCGACGAGCCCGCGACTGGAGCGGTTCGTCCGGCGCGTCTCCGACCCCCGCTCCCCGCGCTACCGCCGCCACCTCACCGTCGACCGGCTCGTCGACCGCTTCGGCCCCTCGAGGACGACGAAGCGCCGCGCCCGCCGCTACGCCGCCCGCCACGGGCTGACCGCGCGCATCCACCGCTCGGGCGTCTTCGCCACCGTCACCGGCCCGGCCGCCGCCGTCCGCGCCGCCTTCCCGCCCGCCGCCGGCGCCCGCGCCGCGACCGCCGGCTACCAGCCGACTGTCCCCGCCGAGCTCGCGCCCGGCGTCGCCGGCGCCACGACCTTCGACGCCCTGCCGGCCGTCGAGCGCCAGGCCCCGCTCGACCCCGCCGCCGACCAGTCGGCCGCCGCCCGCACCGGCTCCCCCGCCGGCTGCCCCGCCGGCCGCTTCGCGAGCACGAACGGGACGACCGCCGGCTTCACGCCGAACCAGTACCTGAGCGCCTACGGGCACGCCGCCCTGCCCGCCCGCGGGATCACCGGCCGCGGCGTGCGGATGGCGCTCATCGAGATCGACGGCTTCGACCCGGCCGACGTCGCGGCGTTCGCCGACTGCTTCGGCCGCACCGTCCCGCCGATCGCCGTCCACCCGGTCGGGATCCCGCAGCCGCTGCCGGCCGGCCCCGAGACGACGCTCGACCTCCAGGTCCTCGCCGCCGCCGCGCCCGGCCTCGAGGCGATCGACGTCTACCAGGGCGACTCGATCCTCATGCCGATCGCCGCCGCGGTCACCAGCGCCAGGCGCCACCCGGACGTGATCTCGATGTCGCTCGGCGGCTGCGAGAACGAGCAGACCGCCGTCGGGGTGCGGATCGTCAACAGCCTGCTCATGCTCGCCGCCGGCTCGGGCACGACGACGCTCGTCTCCTCCGGCGACGAGGGCTCCAGCGGCTGCACGAACGCCGAGGGGGCCGTCCTGCCGGTCCTCGCGGCCGAGTTCCCGGCCACCTCGCCCTACGTGACCGCGGTCGGCGGCACGAACCTCGAGCTCGACGCCGACAACGCGATCGTCGACGAGTGGGTGTGGAACGGCTCGCCGCGCAACACCGGCGCCGGCTCGGGCGGGCAGTCGCTGCTGTTCGCGCGGCCGTGGTGGCAGCGCGCGGGCACGCTGAACGTGACGCACCCGAACCGCACCGTGCCCGACGTCGCCGCCCTCGCCGACACCGGCCCCGGGTACGCGTACTACTGCACCGCGCCGGCCTGCGTCGAGCGGCTCGACCCGGGCGGCGCCGGCGGCTGGATGACCGTCGGAGGCACCTCGGCCGCCGCGCCGCTCGTCGCCGGCGGGATCGCGCTCGCCGACGAGGCGGCCGCCCGCCGCGGCCAGCCGCCGCTCGGCTTCGCCAGCCCGCTCATCTACGAGATCGGCCGGTCGAAGGCGGCCGCCCAGGTCATCCGCGACGTCACCCAGGGCAGCAACGACGTCGGGACCGCGATCCGCCCGCCGCTGTCGAACGGCCGGCCGCTCGGCTGCTGCGACGCGACGCCCGGCTACGACCTCGCGTCCGGCTGGGGCTCGCTGTCGATCCCGCGGTTCAGCGACGCGGCGCTCGGCTACGGCCGCCGCACCGCGCGCGCACCTGTCAGGCTGCGGGCCGATGCCCGACGCCCCTGACTTCGATCTCCAGTCCCACTCGACCCACTCCGACGGCGACCTGCCGCCCATGCAGGTCGTCGCCCTCGCCGCCGCCGCCGGGGTGCGGCTCCTCGCCCTCTCCGACCACGACACCGTGGCCGGGGTCGACGAGGCGCTCGCCGCGGCGCGGCAGCACGGGATCGCGCTCGTCCCGGCGGTCGAGATCTCGGCCCCCGACGGCGCGCACCCCGACATCCACGTCCTCGGCTACGGGATCGACCACCGCGACGAGCGGCTGCTCGAGCGCCTCGCCGCCTACCGCGCCGACCGCGACGGGCGGGCCGACCGGATGATCGCCCGGCTGCGCGAGCTCGGCTTCGAGCTGGAGGAGTCGCGCATCCGCGAGCGCGTCGCGCAGGGCAAGCCGGTCGGGCGCCCGCACATCGCCGCCGCCGTCTTCGCCCACCCCGCCAACCGCGAGCGCCTGGAGGCCGAGGGCCTGCACGACCCGCCCGCCGTCCTCGTCGCCTACCTCATCGAGGGCGCGCCCGCGTTCGCCGGGCGGACGATCCCCACCGTCGAGGAGGCGATCCGGGTCATCCACGACGCGGGCGGCGTCGCGGTCTGGGCCCACCCGTTCTGGGACGTCAAGGACCCCGACGAGGTGCTCGCGACGATCGACCGCTACGTCGGCTACGGGCTCGACGGGATCGAGGCGTTCTACATCACCCACACGCCCGAGCAGACGCGGCTGCTGGCCGACCGCGCCGAGGAGCTCGACCTGCTGACGACCGGCTCGGCCGACTTCCACGGGCCCGACCACCGCCACTTCCGCGAGTTCCGGAGGTTCGACCTCGCCGGGCGCGTCCCGCGGCTCGGGCCGATCGACCCCCGCTAGCCTGCCCGGCCATCGTGAGCGTGCTCGAGGCCATCGTCCTCGGCCTCGTCCAGGGGCTGACGGAGTTCCTGCCCATCTCGTCCAGCGGGCACCTGCGGATCGTCCCCGCGCTGTTCGGCTGGGAGGACCCGGGCGCCGCGTTCACCGCGGTCATCCAGCTCGGGACGATGGCCGCGGTCCTCCTCTACTTCCGCCGCGACCTGTGGTCGATCGCGACCGCCTGGCTGCGCGAGCTGCGGCTGCCGTTCCGCCGGCGCAGCCACGAGGCGAACCTCGGCTGGCTCATCGTCCTCGGCACGGTCCCGATCTGCGTGTTCGGGTTCGTGTTCTCCGACCAGATCGAGGAGGGCGCGCGCAGCCTGTACCTCATCGGGTCGATGCTGATCGCGTTCTCGCTCGTCATGCTCGTCGCCGACCGCATCGGCCGCCGCGACCGCCCGATCGCCGACATCACCGCCCGCGACGGCATCTTCATCGGCTTCGCCCAGGCGCTCGCGCTCATCCCGGGCGTGTCGCGGTCGGGCGCGACGATCTCCGCCGGCCTGCTGCGCGGGTTCGACCGCGCGGCGGCCGCCCGCTACTCGTTCCTGCTGTCGGTCCCGGCGGTCGTCCTCAGCGGCCTGTTCGAGCTGCGCCACATCGGCGGCGAGGGCAGCGTCGGGGTCGTCCCGACCGTCGTCGCGACGCTGCTGGCGTTCGCCTCCGGCTACGCGGCGATCGCCTGGCTGCTGCGCTACCTGGCCACGAACAGCCTGACGATCTTCATCGCCTACCGGATCCCGCTGGGGATCGCGGTGCTCGTCCTCGCGGCGACCGGGACGATCAGCTGAGCGCGACCTCGTGCGTCGCGACGAAGCGGCGCTGCGGGTCCCAGGCGCGCCGCACGTGGGCGAGGCGCGCGAGGGCGTCCGGGTCGTGGCAGCGCTCGGCCGGCCCGCCGGCGTCGTCGAAGCCGAGCAGGCGGCGGCCGGTGTCCCAGGGCGCCATCGCCGAGACGAGGCGCTCGAGCGAGGCGCGCACCCCGGGCTCGGCGTCGGGGGCCATGAGCGCGCCGACCCCGAACAGCAGGTAGGGCGCCGACAGCGACCCGGTCGCCCCGGCCCCGGCGGGCGCCCGGGCGAGCGCGCCGCCGAGCTGGCGCAGCTCGGCGGCCAGCAGCGTCGAGCCCGAGTCCGCGCCGGCGGCGACGACGAACGCGTCGGCGGCGGCCGCGTCGAGCTCGCCCAGCAGCGCGGACGCGCCGAGGCCGGGGACCGGCTGCTCGGGGTCGCCGTGGACGCGGACGGCGGCGGCCGCGGGCATCTCGGCCCAGCCGTCGAGCATCGGGGCCGCCGCCGCGCGCAGCGGGGCCAGCAGCGCCTCGCCGCCGGCGGCGTCGGCGAGCGCGACCCCGTCGAGCGCGACGACCGGGACGCCGCGCATCGGCTCGGGCACGTCCGGGACCGGCGGCAGGCGCAGGATCCGCAGGCTCGTCGTGATCTCCGGCGGCGCCCCCGGCGCCCAGCCCAGCCACGCGCGCAGGACGTCGGCGGCGGCCTCGACCGGCCAGACGGCCATGCCCGCGTAGACGGTCGCGATCGGGAACAGGTCGATCTCGGCCGCGGTGACCACGCCGAACCCGCCGCCGCCCCCGCGCAGCGCCCAGAACAGCTCCGGCTCGTGGCCGGCGTCGACGCGGCGGGCCTCGCCGTCGGCGCTGACGAGCTCGATCGCGCGGACGTGGTCGGCGGCCAGCCCGTGGCGGCGGGCGTAGAAGCTCAGGCCCCCGCCGAGCAGGTAGCCGATGACGCCGACGTCCGGCGAGCTGCCGTGCAGGGCGGCGAGGCCGTGCGCGGCGGCCGCCTCGACGACGTCGGCCCACAGCGCCCCGGCCGGGACGCGCGCGACGTGCCGCGCCGGGTCGACCGTCACCCCGGCGCCGGCGTGCAGCTCGGTGCGCAGCAGGAGCGTGCCGTCCAGGGCCGGGAGGGCGGGCGCCTGGTGGCCGGTGCCGAACGCGGCGACCCGCAGCCCGG
>JADGIB010000276.1 GCA_019683665.1 Solirubrobacteraceae bacterium | reverse complement strand
ACGGGACGCCGACCGTGGTCGAGCGCGGCAGCGGCGCGGCGGTCGCCGTCCCGGCCGCGGCGGGGGCCGACGCGCTCGCCGTCTCGGCGCGCTGGCTGGCCTGGCGGCTGCCGGCGCCCGACCGGATCGTCGTCGTCGATCTCGCCGATCCCGCCGCGGCGCCGCGCCTCGTGGCCCGGGTGCCGGCCCCGGGGACGCTCAGCCGCCCCGCGCTCGACGGCGACCGCCTCGCGTGGGCGACGGCGACCCGGCGCGGCAGCGCGATCACCGCGCTCGACCTGGCGACGCCGGGGGCGCGGCGGGTCGTCCTGCGGCGAGAGCGGGGCGGCGCCGTGCTCGCCGCCCCGTCGCTGCACGCGGGCGCGATGGCCTGGATCCGCGTCACCGGCCTGGCCCAGGAGCTGCGCCTCGCCCCGGCCGCCCCCGGCCGCGGCGGGCGCGTGCTCCTGCGCCTGCGCGGCCAGGGCGGGCGCGACGGCGGCCGCGCCCCCGGGCGCACCGGCCAGGGGCGGCGGCCGGTCGACCGCGGCGGACCGATCCGGCCCGCCGCCCACCGGCTGCTCGACACCGCGCTCGACGCGCGCGCCGCCTACGTGTCGCGGATGCCCCGCGCGGGCGGCGCGCCGAGCCTCCTGCACGTCGACCGCTGACCGGCCCGCGCGGGCGGCTCAGGCGGCGGGCGCCACGTTGTGGTTGAAGCGCAGGACGTTGCCCGGGTCGTAGCGGCGCTTGACCGCGGCCAGCCGGGCGAGCGTCGCCGGCGGGTAGGCGGCCGCCGTCGGCTGCGCGGCCCCCAGGTAGTTCACGTACCCGGGGCGCCCGGCCAGCCCGGCCGCGGCCGCCCGCGCCTCGACCGACGCCTCGAGCGCGGCGACGTCCGCGGTCGCGGGGTCCATGCTCATCGCCGCGATGCTGACCATGAGCGGCGCGTCGCGGTGCGCGAACGCGGTCGCGTCGGCCGGGACGCGCGCGATCGCGCCGCCGAGCGCCCGGACCTCGGCCGCCGCGAACGGCGTCGGCGCCGTCCGCACGCCCTCGACGATCGCCTCGGCGTCGAGCGCGTCGGCGAACGCGGTCCGCATCGCGACCGCGGGGCGCTCCGGCCCGCCCGGGCCCTCGAACATCTCCCGGTAGGCCATCGGCCGCACGAGGTCGGCGATCGGCTCGGCGAGCGCCCGGATCGGCGCGACGGCGCGCTCGCCCTCGGCCGGGTCGCCGTCGTGGACGAGGGCGACGAGGAGGATCGGCCGGCCGTGGTGCTCGGGCGGGATGAACGGCACCGGCGGCGCGGGGACGGCGCGGGCGATCGTCGTCAGCGCCTCGGGCGCGGCCGTCGCGATCTCGACGAACGCGGCGAGCAGCTCGGCCGACAGCGGCAGGACGAGCATCCCGCCGAGGACCCGGTCGACCGGCAGCAGCCGGAAGCGCAGGCGCGTGACGACCCCGGCGTTCCCGCCGCCGCCGCGCAGGGCCCAGAAGAGGTCGGGCTCGCGCTCGGCGTCGACGGTCCGCACCGCGCCGTCGGGGGTGACGACCTCGGCGTCGAGGAGGTGGTCGACGGTGAGGCCGTGGCGGCGCGAGAGGTAGCCGATGCCGCCGCCGAGCGTGATCCCGGCCACGCCGACCTCGGGCGTGTCGCCGAAGCCGGTGGCGAGGCCGTGGCGGCCGGCGGCGGCCGTGTACTGGCCGGCCGTCGCGGCGCCGCGGGCGACGCCGACGCGGGCGTCGGGGTCGATCTCGACGGCGGCCATCGCGCGCAGGTCGAGGACGACGGCGCCGTCGGCGACGCCGTGGCCGGCGAAGCTGTGCCCGCCGCCGCGGACGGCGACGCCCGTCCCGGCCTCGCGGGCCAGGGCCAGGAGGGCGGCGACGTCGTCGGCGCCGGCCGCGCGGACGATCGCGGCGGGCCGGCGGTCGACGGCGGCGTTGAACACCTCGCGGGCGGCGTCGTCGCCGTCGTCGCCCGGGGTCAGGATCGTGCCGCGGACCGCGTCGCGCAGGCGGACGACGTCGATCGGCGGGGCGGTCGCGTGGGCAAGGCCTGGCATCGGTCGTCTCCTCGAAGGGGGTTCGGAGGGGCTGGCCCGCCCGACCCTACGCCTTCAAGTCGACTTGAAGTCAAGGGCCGCCGAGGGGTCGGCGGCCCTCACGCTCAGCCCGCCGCGACCTCGTCCGGCGCGTCGGCGCCGACCGTCGCGTCGCGCGACGAGCCCTTGATGACGTCGTCCGGCGCGCTCTCCTGCGGCAGGAACCCCGACTTCATCCCGAAGTAGACGGCCTGCGGGTGGTGGGAGACGATCGCCACCGTCGACTGCTCCGGCTCGAGCGCGTAGCCGCCCGACAGTCGCAGCCCGATCGAGGGCGCGTCCATCACCCGGAAGAGCTTCTCCAGCTCCGACTGGTCCGGCGCGGCCGGGTAGCCCCACGACCAGCGGCGGCCCTGCGTCGCCGGGATGCCGAGGTCGGCGCGGATGCGCGCGTGCAGCCACTCGGCCATGCCCTCGGCGGTCTGGACGCCGAGGCCGTGGACGAAGAGCTGCTCGGCGAACTCGCCCTCGCGCTCCAGCCGGGCCATGAGCTCGGTCACCTCGTCGCCGGCGGTCACCGCCTGGAAGGCGACGACGTCGAGCTCGCCCGACTCGCGCGGCCGGTAGAAGTCGGCCAGGCACAGGCGCGAGTGCCCCGGCTGGCGCGGGAAGACGAACCGCTCCAGCACGGTCTCGCGGTCGCCGGGGTCGAGAACGACGAGCTCGTTGCCCTCGCTGTAGCAGGGGAAGTAGCCGAGCTTGGCCCGGGGGCGCAGGTAGTCCTGCTCGCGCCACATGCGCTCCAGCCGCGGCTGGAAGTCCTCGCGCACGAGGCGCTCCCAGTCCTCGCCCTTCACGCCGCGCCCGCCCCAGTGGAGCTTGAACAGGACGTGCGTGTCGAGGTGGGGGAAGACCTCGTCGAGGTCGACCTCGATCTCGCGCACGCCCCAGAACGGCGGCTCCGGGATCGGGTTGTCGGTGCGGGCGGCCGAGCGGACGCTCGCGTCGTCGGTCGGGCCGAGCTCCGGCTCGGGGCCCTTCTCGCGCAGCCGCCGCGCGCGCTCGCGCGTCTCGGCCACCAGCCGCTCGCGGGCCTCCGGGTCGATGAGCGCGTCCATCTTCGCCAGGCCCTCGAAGGCGTCCTTGCAGTAGAAGAGGCCCGGCTCGTAGATCTCGTCGGACGCCTCGCCCTTCGGGTACAGCGCCCGCAGCGCGAAGTCGCGGTTGATCGCCGCGCCGCCGACGAGCACCGGGTACCGCATCGCGCGCTCGTGCAGCTCCTGCACGGCGAGCGGCATCTGCTTCGACGTCGACACCAGCAGCGCCGAGAGGCCGATCGCGTCCGCCTGGTGCTTCTCGGCGGCCTCGAGGATCGTCGAGATCGGCACCTGCTTGCCGAGGTCGACGACCGTGTAGCCGTTGTTCGTGAGGATCGTGTTCACGAGCGACTTGCCGATGTCGTGCACGTCGCCGAACACGGTCGCCAGGACGACGGTCCCCTTCGTGTAGCCCTCGATCCGGTCGAGGTAGCGCTCGAGGCGGGCGACCGCGCGCTTCATGACCTCGGCGCTCTGGAGGACGAACGGCAGGATCAGCTCGCCGGCGCCGAACTTGTCGCCCACCTCCTTCATCGCCGGCAGCAGGACGTCGTTCAGCGTCGGGACCGCGCCGATCTTCTCGACGCAGCGGTCGATCCACGCCTCGACGCCCTCCTTCCTGCGGCGCAGGATGTGGTGGTGGAGCGCCTCCTCGGGCTCCATGCCGTCGGTCGCATCGGCCTTCTCCTCCTCGGCGACCGCGCCCTTGGCCTCGAAGTGGGCGATGAACCGCTCGAGCGCGTCGTCGCGGCGGTTGAAGACGAGGTCGTCGGCCAGCTCGCGCTCGGTCGCGTCGATCTCCGCGTACGGCGTGATGTGGTTCGGGTTGACCATCGCCAGGTCCAGCCCCGCCTCGACGCAGTGGTGCAGGAAGACGGAGTTCAGGACCGCGCGGGCCGGCTGGGAGACGCCGAAGGAGACGTTCGAGACGCCGAGCGACGTCTTCACGTCCGGCATCTCGCGCTTGATCGCGCGGATGCCCTCGATCGTCTCGACGGCCGAGGCGCGCCACTCCTCGTCGCCGGTCGTCAGCGTGAACGTGAGGCAGTCGAAGATGAGCAGCTGCGGGTCGAGGCCGTGCTCGTCGCAGGCGATCTCGCGGATCCGCCGGGCGATCTCGAGCTTGCGCTCGGCGGTCTTCGCCATGCCGGCCTCGTCGATCGTCAGCGCGATGAGCGCGGCGCCGTGCTCGATGCAGAGCGGGATGACCGTGTCGGCCTTCTCGCGGCCGGCCTCGAGGTTGATCGAGTTGACGATCGCCCGGCCGGGGATCTGGTCGAGCGCGGCGGCGATGACGTCCGGCTCGGTCGAGTCGACCTGGATCGGCGCCGGCTGGGTCAGCGAGACGCGCTTGACGACCGTGCGCATCTGCTCGGCCTCGTCGGTGCGCTCGGTCAGCGCGACGCAGAGGTCGAGGACGTGGGCGCCGCCCTCGACCTGGTCCTCGGCGACCTGGACGAGGCCGTCGTAGTCCTCGGCCAGCAGGAGCTCCTTCGCCCTGCGCGAGCCCTGCGAGTTCACGCGCTCGCCGACGAGCGTCGGGCGCGGCTCCTGGACGAGCGGCGTGGCGGCGATCATCGACGACACGCGCGGCGGGCGCGGGGCGGGGCGGGGGCCGATGCGGTGCGGG
>JADGIB010000275.1 GCA_019683665.1 Solirubrobacteraceae bacterium | reverse complement strand
CGGCCGCACCGCCGGCAGCGGCCGCGGCCCCACTGGCCAGCCCAGGGCCGGGGCCGGCCTCGGCGGCGTCGGTGACCGCGGGCAACAGGGCGGGCACGGGCCCATGCCGCCGCAACGCGGCGAGGAAGCGCGGGTAGCCCAGCGGCGGCCGGGGAGTGAAGGCGATGCGGCGCGGCAGCCGGTCAGCCGGGCTCAACACGCGGCAGACCTCGTAGTAGAGCTGGCGCTCGGTGAACAGCACGCCGGGCGGGTCGGCGAGCCGCCGGACCGCCACCGCCAGCGCCGCGTCCACGGGCCAGCAGACGTCCCTCCTGGCCCGTCGCGCCCGGGGCGGGCCCGATGGCGGGGTGCTGGCCGTCCTCGGCTCCGCGGGGCGCCGCCGCCCCCACGGCCCGGCCTCCTTGCCGCTCATCCGGCCGGCCAGCTCAGGAAGCCGACCGCACGCGCGGCGGCGCGCGCGGGGTCGCCGGCCGCGGCCGCCCGGTCGGCGCCCGCGGCGACGGCGCCGATCAGCCGGTCGGGCGGGAGCGCGGCGATGGGGGCCGACCAGCCCTCGGCCAGCCAGTCGACGTCGGCCTCGGTCAACGAGACGGTGGGGTTGGCGCGCAGCTCGGCCAGCGCGCGGCGGTCGACCGCCCGCGGCAGGCGCAGCCGCGTCAGGTTCGGATTCTGGCGCGCCGCGGTGACGGACAGCCCGAGGTCGACAACCGGCCGCCCGCCGGCCTGCTGGCGCACCTCCATCACCAGTTGCTCCCCGGCGATACTCGCGTCCCGCAGCACCAGCACCGGGGCAGCCAACGGCCAGGACGCCACCCACCTGGGATGGGTGACCAGGCGCAGCCCGAAGCGCGGCGGAACCCCATTGGCCGCCAGGCAGGCCGCCGCGTCGGCGTCGGCACAGACCAACAGCGGCGTCGCCGGCCCCTGCTCCGGCTGCGCCAGCTGCGGGTTGGCGCCGAGCGGCAGCATCCCGACCGGCAGGCGCTGGTAGGCCTGCTGCCAGCGGAACATCGCGTTGCGGAACCGGTCCAGTGAGAGGGGCGGCCGCACCTTCCGTCTCGTCAGCCACCAGTAGATCAAGGGCCCCAGGACGGCCGCGACGGGGACGAACACGATGGCCGAGCGCGGTGACGTCGCCAGCGCGACGATCAGCGCCGCCACGCCGAGCACGGCCAGGAACAGCACGACGAGGCATCCCGGTGCCACCGGCTTGGCCTGCTGGCGTAGGTGCTTGCGCGACAGCGCGTACCAGAGCTGGGTGTCGGTATAGGCGATCCGGCCGCCGTCGCTGACCCGGTCCGCGAACCGCCGCACCTTCAGGTCGTGCAGCCGCAGCGGCGTGTCCCGTGGCTCAAACACGAACGGCTTGCGGCACCTCGAGCAGGTCTTGCCGGTCCGTTCCCGGCGCAGCAGGCTGGCGGAGCAGTGCGGGCAGATCATCGCGCCGGCCAGCGGCCAAGGCTCGCCGTGAGCACGGCGAGCGGGCGGCGGGGCGAGCAGGCCGCGGCACCCGCCCGGGAGAGGGTCACGGTTCGGCTTATAGAGCGGTTCGCGTGGGACGTCTAGTCAGTTCATCCGTTCGCCGCAAGCGCGTCGCCCTCTCGATTGGCTGCTTTTCCTTTCTCACGAGCAGCCCAAGCCCACCGACGGACGGAAGAGAGCACCCAGGGAGGCCCGCCGCTCGGCCACGATCAGGGACGAGTGGAGCGTCGTTCGCTGCCAGGCGCAGGATCCCAGCGCGGGTTCACGAAGGAGGTCGATCGTGGCCGAGAGCCGGTCGGACAGCGACAGCCCGCCGGCCCAGCGCGTGCCGATCGCGGTGCTGGGTTTCGGGGAGGCGGGCGGGCTGATCTCGCGGGACCTGGTCGCCGCCGGCGCGGACGTGCGCGGCTACGACCCGCGGGTGGCCGTGCCGGACGGCGTGCTCGGCCGGGCCGACGAGGCGGACGCCGTGCGCGACGCCGACATCGTGCTCAGCGTGAACAGCGCCCTCGACGCCGAGGAGGCGCTGCGCAACGCCCTGCCGGCCCTTCGCCCGGGAACCATCTGGGCGGACCTGAACACCGGCTCTCCCGGCCTCAAGCGGCGGCTTGCCGCGACCGCGGCCGAACGCGGCGCCGTCGTCGTCGACGTCGCCCTGATGGCGACCGTGCCGGGCAACGGGCTGCGCACGCCGATGGTCGTCTCCGGCGAGGAGACGGCCACCGCCAGGTACGCGCGGGTGCTGGGGGCGCTGGGCGCGCGGGTCGAGGTGATGGCCGGCCCCGCGGGCGTCGCGATCTCCCGCAAGCTGCTGCGCAGCGTCTTCTACAAGGGGACGGCGGCGGCCGTGGTCGAGGCACTGGCGGCGGCCAGGGCCGCCGGCTGCGAGGACTGGCTGCGCGAGATGATCGCCGACGAGCTGGCCCGGTTCAGCCGGCAGACCCTCGACCGGCTGGTCGACGGCAGCCACCGGCACGCCCGCCGCCGGGCGGAGGAGATGGCCGCGGCCACCGAGCAGCTGCGTGAGCTGGGCGTAGCGCCGCTGGTCGCCGACGCCGCCCGCCGCCTGCTCGCCGACCTGGCCGGCGCAGCGGAGCCGCCCGGTCCCCGCGATGGCGAGCAGGACGCCGCGCCAGCGGCCGGGCCGGGCGCCCCGGCCGGCAGCGCGCCGGCCGGCGCGGCCGGGCAGCCGGCCTGAGCGGCGCCGGGCGCGAGCCAGCTGCCGTCAGTCCGAGCCGGCCTGCTTCAGTGCCTCGATCACGCTGGCGAGGTGGGCGCGGGCGGCCGCCTCGGCCGCGGCCTCGTCCCGGCGGGCGATCGCCTCGATGATCGCCACATGCTCCCCCAGGGACTCCTTCGGGCGCCCCGGCCGCAGCGACAGGCGGAACTGGTAGCGCACCAGCTGCGCGTTGAGCCGGTCGAGCACCTCGTCGGCGACCGGCTGAGCGGCGATCTCCACCACCCGCCGGTGCAGCGTCCGGTTGAGCTCGGAGTAGCGCAGCGGCTCGCCGGCCGCGACCGCGTCCCGAAGCTGGTCGGCGAGCTCCAGCAGCGACGCGATCTGCTCGTCGGTGGCCAGCCGGGCAGCGCGGGCCGCGCACAGGCCTTCCAGCACCATCCGGCACTCGGTGATCGCGACGGCCTCGTCGACGGTGATCACCCGCACCCGGGCGCCCCGGTTCGGGATCCGCTCGACCAGCCCCTCGGCGGCCAGGTCGATCAGGGCGGCGCGCACGCTGGTCCGGGTGATGCCGTACTGCTTGGCGAGGTCGCCCTCGACCAGGCGCTGGCCCGGAGCCAGGTCCCCGCGGGCGAGCGAGCTGCGCAGCGCCTCCGCGGCGAGCCGCGCGCCAGCGGCACCGGCCCTCGACAGCGTGGTCACGACCCCCGCACCTCCCTGACGCCCCGCCGTTGGCCGCGTGGGCGGTCAGACCGAATCCAGCAACGTGACAAAACGATTGTTGACAATACCTTCGGCATTGGCACCTGCGGGATACTCAGGCGTCTGCCCCAGGTGTCCGCACGGCGACGCGCGGCCCACCGGACGTACCGGGACGAGTAGGTTCGGGCACTCCAGGGCAGGCCCGTACCACCGTCCACCCTCGTGGCCGGCCCGCGCCCCGCGGCGGGACCCGTCCAGCATGACCGAGCGACGGGGCCGCTGGCCAACGAGGCGCTCGCCGGGCGACGAGGCCGGCGGGTTGCCAAGGGACGGACACGCCGCGGCGCGCGGCCGGGCCCGGGGGGGCCGCGGCCGTACGGGTCGTGGCCTGGGTGCAGGTCGACGGTCCGCGGCCTGCGGGCCGGGGGCCGAGCACGGACTGCCGTGGTCGTCCGTCAGAGCAGGGCGGGGCAGGGAACGGGCAGGGTGGCGAATCAGTGAGCATCGATCCGAGCAGCGCCGGCGGTCCGCACCAGCAGCGGGACCGCACCAGTCCCTGGCCCGCCGCGGCGCGCCCGGGCGGCGCGCCGGCGGCCGTGGCCCCCGCCGGCCCCGCGGGTGGCGGCCCGCCGGCGGTGAGCACGCCCGCCGCGCCAGGGCCCGGCGGCGGCAGCGGGGCCCCGACGATCAGCCCGGCGCTGTGGGAGCAGGTCCACGGCCGGGTGATCTTCGACAGCGCGTGGTGCCCGGTGACGGAGGGCCAGTACGGCGGCTTCTCCGTGATGGGCAACCGCCGCCTGCTGATCACCGACCTGCCGGCGGTCTACGTCTACGACAGCGGCGGGCTCGGCCACGCCCACCTGGCCAGGCTCGCGCCGGCCGTCGACCCGTCGGCGACCGTGGAGCTCATCGACCAGAGCACCCGGCTCGCCGTCGACCTGCGTTTCCCGGACGGCAAGGCGTTCCGGGCGACGAGCACCGGCCCGCTGCCACCGGACGTGCTGCGCCTGCTCGTCGCCGGACTGCACGGCCGGCTGCTGCTCGACGCCGCCGCGGCCACGTTCGTGAGCCCCTGCGCGGTCTCCGTCCTGCCGAGCTTCGAACAGGACCCGGACAGCACCGGCGACGCCCAGCCGTCCCGCCCCGCCTCGGCCAACGACTCGGCGAAGCCGACGTCCGTGCTGGCCAAGCTCGCCAGGCAGCTGGACGTGAAGAGCGGGACGACCCAGAGCCAGCCGGCCGCGCCCGCGCCGACGCCGGCCGGGCCACCGCCGCCGGCGCCGCCGCCCACCGCCCCCGGCACGACCACGGGCCACGGCCTGCCGCCCGGGTGGACCGAGGCGCCGACGCTGATCCCGCCGACGCCGGCGCAGGCACCGTGGCCGGCCCCCACGCCAGCAC
>JADGIB010000274.1 GCA_019683665.1 Solirubrobacteraceae bacterium | reverse complement strand
CGCCCGCGCGCGCACGGCCCTCGAGGCCCGCGTCGGGCGCCGGCGCGGCGCGCGGCTGCGGATCGTCGAGCCCGACGCCCGCAGCCGCGCGGCGATCGGCCCGCGCCCGATGGACCGCGGGCGCGCGGGCGCCGCCCTGGCCGCCGGCTACGACCAGGGTCTCGCGCTGGGCCGCTGACCGGGCGCTACGGCCCCGGGGTCAGCTCGGTCTCGGCCGCCCGCGGGTCGGCCGCCGCCTGGGCCGCCTGGACCTTCGTCACCGCGACCGAGAGCGCGCGCACGTAGGCCCGCGCCGCCGCCTCGAGGATGTCGGTGGCGACGCCCTGGCCCGACGCGGTCTCGCCCTCGAGCTCGAGGACGACCGAGACCTCGCCGAGCGCGTCCTGGCCGCCGGTGACCGCGTCGACGCGGAACTCGCGCAGCCGCGCGTCGATGCCGGTGGCCGAGTTGATCGCGTGGAAGATCGCGTCGACGGGGCCGTCGCCGGTGAACGCGCCCTCGGCGACCTCGCCCTCGGGGGTCTTCACCGCGACGCGCGCGTGCGGCGGGCGGCGCGAGCTGGCCTCGACCTCGAACCACTCGAGCTCGTAGCCGGCCATCTCCTGGCGCAGCTCGTCGGTGACGAGCGCCTCGAGGTCCATCGCGGTGACGGTCTTCTTCTTGTCCGCGATCTCCTTGAAGCGCTTGAACGCCGTGTTCAGCGCGGCGCCGTCGACCTTGAAGCCGAGGTCCTCGAGCGCCTGGCGCAGCGCGTGGCGGCCCGAGTGCTTGCCGAGGACGATGTCGGTGCCCTCGAGGCCGACGGTCCGGGCGTCCATGATCTCGAACGTCGTGCGCTCCTTGAGGACGCCGTCCTGGTGGATGCCGGACTCGTGCGCGAACGCGTTGCGGCCGACGACGGCCTTGTTGGGCTGGATGACGTAGCCGGTCAGGCGCGACACCATCCGCGACGTGCGGGCGATCTCGCGCGTGTTGATGCCGGTCTCCACCCCGGCGACGTCGCGGCGCGTGTGCAGGAGCATGACGAACTCCTCCAGCGACGCGTTGCCGGCCCGCTCGCCGAGGCCGTTGATCGCGCACTCGACCTGGCGCGCGCCGGCCTGGACGCCCGCGTACGAGTTCGCGACCGCGAGCCCGAGGTCGTCGTGGCAGTGGGTCGAGAGCGTCACGTCCTTCAGCTGCGGGATCCGCTCGTAGAGCCCGCGCAGGAAGGCCGCGTACTCGTCGGGCGTCGTGTAGCCGACCGTGTCGGGGATGTTGATGACGGTCGCGCCCTCCTCGATGGCGATCGCGCACACCTCGGCGGTGAAGTCGAGGTCGGCGCGGGTCGCGTCCATCGGCGAGAACTCGACGTCGTCGACGAACGACTTCGCGTGCGCCACCGCCGCCCGCGCCGCCTTCTTGACGTCCTCGCGGGTGTTCTGCATCTGGTAGCGGATGTGGATGTCGGACGTCGAGATGAACGTGTGGATGCGCGGGCGCGCGGCGTCCCGTACCGCACCGGCGGCCGCCTCGATGTCGGCCGCTTGAGCGCGGGCGAGCCCGGCGATGACGGGCCCCTCGACCTGGCGGGCGATCGTCTGGACGGCCTCGAAGTCGCCGGGGCTGGCGATCGGGAAGCCGGCCTCGATGACGTCGACGCCGAGGCGGGCGAGCTGCTGGGCGATCTCGAGCTTCTCGGCGGCGTTCAGCGAGATGCCGGGCGCCTGCTCGCCGTCTCGCAGGGTGGTGTCGAAGATCTGTACGCGGTCCATCGGTCGTTCCTCCTGTCAGTCGGTCCTTCGCTGCTTCCGGTTGAGTCCGCGCCTTCCGCGGGCGCCACGCATCACTCCCCCCTAGCGGGGGAGAAGGAGGAGAAGCAGGGAAAGGGCCGTGGTGGACCGCATTTCGAGCGGGAAGCCTAGCAGCCTGCGACCATGCGGTCGACGCCGGAAACGGGGAAGATGAGCAGCCACATGCCACAACCGCAGCTTCACCAGGCGATCGACCACTCCCTGAACGCGCCAACGCTCGGCCGGATGGTGCTCGCCTCCGGCGCGCGCACCGGCGTCGCCATCCGCTTCCCGCGCGCGGGGGCCTGGCAGGAGTGGACGTTCGCCGCCTTCGGCGAGCGGGTGCGCCGGCTCGCGCTCGGGCTCGTCGACCTCGGGATCGGCCCGGGCGACCGCGTCGCGGTGCTGGCCCAGACGCGGCCGGAGTGGACGCTCGTCGACGCCGCGATCCTCGCGGCGGGCGGCGTCGTCGTGCCGATCTACCACACGAACTCGCCCGACGAGTGCCGCCACGTCCTCGCCGACTCGGGCGCCCGCCTCGTCCTCTGCGAGGACGCCGGCCAGCTCGCGAAGATCGCCGCGGTCCGCGACCGCTGCCCCGACCTCGAGCACGTCGCGACGATCGAGCCCGCCGACGGCGCGGAGACGATCGACGACCTCGCCGCGCGCGGCGCGGCGCGCGGCGGGGCCGCGCGCGACGAGCGCCAGGCCGAGGTCTCGGCCGACACCCCGGCGACGATCGTCTACACGTCGGGCACGACCGGGCCGCCGAAGGGCTGCGTCCTGACGCACGGCAACCTGCTGGCGACGATGTCGATGTACGAGCGGCGGGTCCACCTCGGCCCCGGCCACGTCATCTTCATGTTCCTGCCGCTGGCGCACGTGCTCGCGCGGATCGTGCAGATGGTGTCGCTCGACGTCGGCGCGACGCTCGCGTTCTGGAGCGGCGACACCGCCCGCCTCATCGACGACGTCGCCGCGGCGCGGCCGACGCACGTCCCGTCCGTCCCGCGCGTGTTCGAGAAGATCCACACGAAGGCGCTCGCGAAGGCGTCCGAGGGCGGGAAGGCGAAGGCGCGGATCTTCGCGTGGGCGCTGCGGACCGGCCGCGCGATGCGGCGCGCCGAGCGCGCCGGGCGCGTCTCCCCCCTGCTGCGCGCCCGCCACCGGCTCGCCGACCGGCTCGTGCTCTCGAACGTCCGCGACCTGTTCGGCGGGCGGCTGGAGCTCGCGCTCACCGGCGCGGCCCCGATCTCGAGCGAGGTCCTCGAGTTCTTCGACGCCTGCGGCGTCCTCGTCCTCGAGGGCTACGGGCTGACCGAGTCGTGCGCGGCGGCGACGCTGAACACGCGCGAGGCGTTCCGCTTCGGGACCGTCGGCCGGGCGCTGCCCGACACCGAGGTGCGGATCGCCGACGACGGCGAGGTGCTCCTGCGCGGCGGGCACGTGTTCTCCGGCTACTGGGGGCAGCCGGAGGCGACGGCGGAGGCGATCCGCGACGGGTGGCTGCACACCGGCGACCTCGGCTCGCTCGACGCCGACGGGTTCCTGCGCATCACCGGCCGCAAGAAGGAGCTCATCATCACCTCCAGCGGCAAGAACGTGTCGCCGGCGAACCTCGAGGCGGCGCTGCGCGACTCGCGCTGGCTGTCGCAGGCCGTCGTCTACGGCGACCGCCGCCCGTACCTCGTCGCGCTCGTCACGCTCGACCCCGACGAGGCGCCGGCGCTCGCGGCCGAGCTCGGCGTCGCCGCCGACGTCGGCGCGATGGCCGCCGACCCGCAGGTGCAGCGGACGATCGCGGCCGAGATCGCGGCGGTGAACGCCCACTTCGCCCGCATCGAGCAGGTGAAGCGCTTCGAGATCCTCCCCCACGACCTCACCCAGGAGCGCGGGGACCTCACGCCGACCCAGAAGCTGCGCCGCAACGTCGTCTACGAGCGCTACGCGGACCGCTTCGCCGCCCTCTACGAGGGCGCGGGCGTCGACGCCGGATCCGGGTAGGACCCCGGCATGCCGGCCGCGCGACGCACCGGGCTGTCGCAGGTGGACGCGCAGGACGACTTCCTGCGCGCCCGGCGGCGGCAGGTGCTCGGGCGGATGGGCCGGCTGCTGCTGCGCGAGCGCGGCGACATCGACCTCATCCTCCCGTTCGACGAGGTCGTCCAGGCGGTCGGGCGCCTCGGCGAGCGCGAGCTCGGGCTCCAGGTCGTCGCGCTCGACACGATCGTCGGCACGACCGACCGCCAGAGCGGCTTCGACCGCCAGTTCCGCCCGACGAGCGCGCGCGTGCGGGCGCGCTGGGAGCGGGTCGCGGCCGCGATGCGCCGCGGCGACCCGCTGCCGCCGGTGTCGCTGTACCGGATCGGGGAGGCGCACTTCGTCCGCGACGGCCACCACCGCGTGTCGGCGGCGCGGGCGCTCGGGTGGCGCGACATCGACGCCAACGTGACCGAGATCCTCACCCGGGTCGGCGCCGACCGGACGCTGCGCCTCAGCGACCTGCCGATGAAGAGCCAGGAGCGGCTGTTCCGCGAGCGGGTGCCGCTCGACCCGTCGCGGGCCGAGCGGATCGAGCTGCGCAACCCGGTCGACTACGGGTCGCTGGCCGAGGGCGTCGAGGCGTGGGGCTTCCGCCTCATGCAGGAGCGCGGCCAGTTCCTCGACCGGGTCGAGGTCGCGAACCTGTGGTTCGAGAGTGAGTTCGCGCCGGTCGTCGAGCTGCTGCGCGACGCCGACCTGATCGGCGACGACACCGACGCCGACGCCTACCACCGCCTCGCCAGCGAGCGCTACGAGCTCACCCGCTCGCACGAGTGGAGCGACGAGATCATCGCGCTGCTGAAGGCGTCGCGGCGGCGGCGGCGGCGCTGACGGCGGCTCAGGCGGCGGCGAGCGCCGTCTCGCGCTCGGGCGCGGCGTCGCGCGCGGGCCCGTCCGGCGCGCCGGCGGGCGGGCGCTGGACGAGCGCGCCGTACCAGCCGAGGCCCGCGCAGGTCTCGTA
>JADGIB010000273.1 GCA_019683665.1 Solirubrobacteraceae bacterium | reverse complement strand
GGGCCGCCGCGGGGGCCGGGCAGGAGGTGGCCGACGAGCTCGACGACCAGGATCCCCAGCGGGACCGCGCACAGGACGACGATGACGAGCGCCGGCGGTTCGATCACCGCACCCCGCCGTGGTCGACCATCGCCCGCGCCACCGCGACCGCGCGCGCCGGCGGCCGCCGCGGCGTCCCGATCGCCCAGCCGATCTCGACGCCGGCCTCGGGCGTGCCCGCCGCGAGCGCCGCGCGCACGCGCCGGAGGACGCGCCGGCACCGCAGTGGGCTGTCGGAAGGGAGGAGGACGCAGACCTCGCCGCCGCCGAGGTCGACGACGTGCGTCCCGGCGGGGGCGGCCTCGGCCACCGCGACGCGGACGCGGCGCAGCGCGTCGGGGACGGCGGCGCGGGCGACGACGACGGCGTGCCCGGTCTCGGCGGCCTCCGGCGGCACGGTCCAGCCGCCGAGGCAGGCGAGCGCCGCCGCCTCGCGCGCAGCCGCGTCGGACGCGAGCGCCGTCGTGCCCGTGAAGACGGCGATCGCCTCCGGGACGGGGACGAGCGCCGCCGCGGTCGACCAGTGCGCGCCGACGAGGCGGCAGGGCGGGCCCGGGCGGCGCCGAACGACGCGCCCGCGGACGAGCGCCTCGAGCAGCAGCGGCTCGCGGCGCAGCTCCAGCGGCTGAGCGCCCTCCCAGTGCTCGCCGCAGACGAGCGCCTCGACGAGCCACGCGCCGCCGGCACCGGCGAGCACGACGAGGACGTCGCGCGCCCGGGCGAGGTCGGCGGCGTCGCGCAGGATCGCCCCGCGCAGGGCGCTGCGCAGCTCGCAGATGGGCTCGTCGTCGAACAGCGGGTCGGTCACGTCCGAAGGTCGCACGCGGGGCCTCGAAGACCCCCCTCAGGGTGGCGGCGCGAATCCAGGGGGGGTCCGGATCCGGTCTCGCGCGACCCAGGGGCATGTCTGCCATCCACAAGCCGCGTGGCGCGCGCGCGGCGGGCACCATCGTGGCGGGCCTCGTGCTCGCGTTGGCGGCGGCGATGGGCCTCGCGGCGCCCGCGCACGCCGAACCCGTCGTCAACATCGCGCTGCAGGCGATGAACGACGGCACCCCGGCCTGGGATGACGCCCCAGGTCCCGGGCGCGACACCGGCCCCGACAACGGCCAGGTGCGCTCCTACGACACCGTCGAGTACGCGTGGACGGTCAACGTGAACTCGAGCGACGCCTCGACCGAGACGTTCGACCGCCTCGTGCTCGAGCAGACGCTCCCCGCCGGCCTGAGCTGGCGCGAGAGCGACGTCCCGCTCTACTGCCAGGGCGCCGGCTGGGGGATCTCCGGCCAGACGCTGACCTGCGTCTACGAGCCGGTGGGCGGCACCGGCACGACCGGGTCGACCCTGCACTTCTCGCTGCAGGCGCTGGCCGGCGCCGTGCCCGACGGGACGGTCATCCCCGCCCCGCAGGCGACGGTGACCGTGTCGTCCGGCGCGACGACGTCCGCGCCGGCCACCGCGACGGCCGAGCCGGTCACGATCCGCTCGTCCGCGTTCATCGACATGTTCAAGCGCAGCCCGGTCGGCCGCACCGCTCCGGGCGGCTACTACATCGACTACACGGTCGGGATCGAGATCCCGGCGGGCCGTCGCAACACGTTCGGCCGGCGCGGCTTCCTCATGCCCCAGGCGCCGGTGACCTTCACCGACGACCTGTCGGGCGTGAGCCCCAACGCGGAGTTCGTCTCCTGCAGCGGCGCCCTCACCTGCACGCCGGGGCCGGGCCAGACCGTCGACATCTCGATCGACACGCTGCCGGCCGATCCGCCGGCGGGCAACTCGGCGATCGCCAGCGGCACGCTGCGCCTGTTCGTCCCGCAGGCCGACGTCGACGCCGACGACGACGGCACCCTGCAGACCGTCAACGTGATCGAGGGCCTCGTGGCCGACGCCCCCGCGGCCGGCGGCGGGACCGTGCCCTCGGAGGGTGAGAACCCGGCGAACAACACGGCGTCCTACAACCTCGTCACGGTCGGCGGCATCGGCAACCTCACGGCCACCAAGCGGTTCCTGTCGGCCACCGGGCAGGTGCTGCCCACGCAGCTGTCCTCCGGCGACGGCAACGGCCAGGTCCGCGACGGGCAGATCCTGACCGGCAGCCTGGTCATGACGAACAGCTCCCAGGTCGCGACGGTCCCGACGCCGGCCGTGTGCGACGTGTGGGACAACGCGCGCATCCACCTGTCGACCGCCGGGCCCGGGCCGGCCGCCAACGCGGGCAGGCCCGTGTGGCTGGTCACCTCGAGCGGCTTCGGCGGGAGCCTGGTCGAGGGCGACGACTACGTCATCGAGTACGGCACGCAGGCCACGGCCACGGGCGACGACACCGCCCGGTGGAGCGAGCTGCGCGCCCGCAGCTCGTGCACCGACGGCTCGGACACGTGGACGACCACGCCGCCGAGCGACCTGTCGACGGTCACGAAGGTCCGCATCCGCCTGCTGCGGGACCTGCCGGCCGGCGGCAGCGCGACGTGGCGGGTCAACTTCGAGATCGACCACGACGTCGAGGGCGACCTCGTCGCCAACTTCCTCGGCCGTGCCGCCGGCACGACGTGGGTCGCGAGCGCCTACGGGCCGCTCCAGCACACCAACGTCAACTCCGGCGACCGCGTCCGGGTCAACGGCGTCACTGTCGGCATCCGCAAGCGCTCGATCGACCCGGCGGTCGCCTTCGGCTCGCCGGCGACGATCCTGTCGGGGACCGGGATCCGGTTCGAGCTCGTGCCCGAGGTCACGGCGCTCGACATCGGCACCGGGCCCGCGGTGGCGCACGACGTCGTGATCCGCGACCGGCTCCCGCTCGGGCTCACCTACGACGCCGGCAGGCCGGTGACGCCGGCGGGGCTGGAGCCGACGATCACCTCCGACGCCGAGGGGCGTCAGATCCTCACCTGGACGATCCCGTCGATGACCGCCGGCAGCGAGCCGACGATCACCTACTGGGTGAAGGCCGCCGACACGGCGATCAACGAGCGCATCAACGAGGTGATCATCGACAGCGAGGAGGACATCGGCGGCCTGACCGCGTTCCCGGCCTCGACCCCGCCGAGCGGCGAGCAGCACTACTCGCGCCAGACGGTGATC
Source organism: Solirubrobacteraceae bacterium (assembly GCA_019683665.1). Lineage (GTDB taxonomy): Bacteria > Actinomycetota > Thermoleophilia > Solirubrobacterales > Solirubrobacteraceae > Capillimicrobium. The sequence goes on along the minus strand of JADGIB010000273.1, from coordinate 1,689 downwards.
CTGCAGTCGGCCGGCGGGGTGCGCGTCTCGAAGGCGGCCCTGCAGACCGTCGTCGAGCCGATCGACGAGATCGGGTTCCGCATCGAGTACGCGAACCTGACCCCGAGCGGGGTCAGCGACATCGACATCATCGAGGTGCTCCCGTTCGCCGGTGACGGGAACGCGGCCGGCAACGTGCCCGGGCGCTCCCCGGCGACCGACGCGCGGGGCACGCTCCCGCTGAAGTCGGTGACGGTCACCGCAGGCGAGACCGTCCGCTACACGGACGCCGACCCCGCGGCGGTCTACGCCACGACCGACCCGCAGGCCACGGACGACGCGGCCTTCGGGACCCTGCCGGCCGGCCGGCAGTGGTGCCTGGAGAGCGAGCTCGGCCAGCCGGGCTGCCCGGACGGGCTCGAGGACGTGACCGCGATCCGGGTCACCCGGGCGTCGCTGGGCAGCGGCCAGGTCGACGCGTTCACCGTGCGGCTCGCCCCGACCGGCGACGCCTCCGGTGACGTGGTCTCGAACACCGCCGCGCTCCGCTATGGGGCCGGCAACCTCGGGGCGCTCTCGAACGTCGCCGCCACCCGGGTCATCGCGAACCGGATCGGCGACGTCGTCTGGCACGACCGCAACCGCAACGGGATCCAGGACGACGACGAGCCTGGGATCCCGAACGTGCGCGTCACGCTCACCGGGACCGACAAGCACGGCCGCACGATCTCAGTGGAGACCCGCACCGACGGGGACGGCGGCTACTGGTTCACCGGCGCCACCCAGGCGTCCCAGGACGCGGGGATCGTCGACCTCGTCAGCGGGGACTACGAGGTCACGTTCCACCTCGACGGCCTGCCGGCCGGCACGCGGTTCACGACCCGCAACGCGCCGGGCTCGACCGCGGCCGACGGCTCGGACGCCGACCCGGACACCGGGAAGGCGGCGGTGACGCTGCCCGACCCGACGCCGGCCGGGGTCGACGGCGTCAACCCCGACATCGACGCCGGCATCATCCTCCCGGCGCCCGGCGGCCCGGGGAACCCGGGCGGTCCGGGCACCCCCGGCGGCTCCGGCGGCACCCCGCCGTCGGGCGGCGCGCACGACGGGCCGCCGCTCCGCAGCGGCGACGATCCCGGGACGTCCTCGGGGGGCGCCAGCCAGACGGGGAGCCCGCGCCTGACCGTCGAGAAGACGGCGCGGGAGCGGCAGGTCCGCGCCGGGCAGCCGATCACCTACACGATCGCGGTCGCCAACCGCGGTGACGCCCCAGCCCGCCGGACCGTCGTCTGCGACCGGCCCGGCGCCGGGCTGGCCATCGGCCGGGTCCCGGCCGGCGCGCGCCTCCGGAACGGCCGGATCTGCTGGCGCCTGGGGACGCTGCAGCCCGGTGAGCGGCGGACGGTGCGCGTCACGATGACGACGGACCGGACCCTGCGCCGCGGCCGTGTCGTCAACCGGGTCACGGTGAACGCGCAGCGCGTGCGCCGGACCGGCGCCGCGACGCCGGTCCGCGTGCGCCCCGACCGCAGCGCGGTCTCCGGGGTCCGCGGCCAGACGGGGGTGACCGGCTGACATGGTCCGCCGGCTCGCCGGCGCGCTCGTCGCCGCGATGCCCCTGGCGGGGGGGGGGGGGGGGGGGGGGGGGGGGGGGGGGGGCGGGGGCCCCGCGCCGCCCGCCCCCCCCCGCCCGGCCCCGGCGCCCCCCCC
>JADGIB010000272.1 GCA_019683665.1 Solirubrobacteraceae bacterium | reverse complement strand
GCTAGGCGCGGGGCGATCTCCTCGCGGGCGCGCCCGGCGATCAGCGTGCCCGGCGCGTAGGCTCCCGGGCCGGGTGTCACAGCGGCGCCCGCCCGGCCGTCAGACCTGCCATGGACGCCGACCTCGAAGCCCTCCGCCGCCACGGGTTCGCCGTGGCCTACCGGATGCTCGGCAGCGTCGCCGACGCCGAGGACGTCGTGCAGGAGGCGCTGCTGCGCGTCTCGCGCGCCGGCGCGGACGTGCGCGAGCCGCTCGCCTGGATGACGACGGTCACGGCCCGCCTGGCGATCGACCACCTGCGCCTCGCCCGCGTGCGGCGCGAGACGTACGTCGGGCCGTGGCTGCCAGACCCGATCGTCGACGCGGCCGCCCCGCAGCCGGCCGAGCGCGTCGAGCTGGCCGAGTCGCTGTCGCTCGCGTTCCTCGTGCTCCTCGAGCAGCTCACGCCGCTGGAGCGGGCCGCGTTCCTGCTGCGCGAGGTGTTCGACTACGAGTACGCGGAGATCGGGCGCATCCTCGGCCGCAGCGAGGCGAGCTGCCGCCAGCTCGTCGCCCGCGCCCGCCGCCGCCTGCGCGACGACCACCGCCGCTTCGACGCCGACGTCGAGCGGCAGGAGGCGCTGCTGGACCGCTTCGTCGCCGCCGCCGAGGACGGCGACCTCGACGCGCTCGAGGCGATGCTCGCCGAGGACGCCGTCGTGATCAGCGACGGCGGCGGCAAGCGGCCCGCCGCGCGCCGGCCGATCCACGGCGCGGCCCGGATCGCCCGCCTCATGGCCGGCATCGCGCGGCTGCGGCGGCGGGCCGGGGTCGGCCCGCTCGTGCCCGCGACCGTCAACGGCCGGCCCGGGCGCGTCGAGGTCGGCCGCGACGGCCGCCCGGTGACCGTGTTCTCGGTCGACGTCCTCGACGGCCGCCTCCAGGTCGTGCGGATCATGCGCAACCCCGACAAGCTCGCCCACGTGCGGCTGCCGTGTCACAGCGCCGGCGCCGCGCCCGTCAACCGGGCATGACCACCGATCACCTCACCCCCCGCATCGACATGACCGCCCACGCCGGCGGCCCGTACGCGGCGATGGTCCGCGTCTCCGAGCGCATCGAGCTCGACCCGCGGCTGAAGCACCTCGTCGAGCTGCGCGCCTCGCAGATCAACGGCTGCGCGTTCTGCCTCGACATGCACTGGACGGCGGCGAAGGCGCACGGCGAGAGCGACCTGCGCCTCGCCCAGCTCGCCGCCTGGGACGAGAGCCCCGCCTTCGACGAGCGCGAGCGCGCCGCGCTGGCGCTGACCGAGGCGATGACGCACGTCGCCGACACGCACGTCCCCGACGACGTGTGGGCGCGGGCGCGCCGCCACTTCGACGAGCGCGAGCTCGCGCACCTCGTCGTCCAGATCGCCGCGATCAACTTCTGGAACCGGGTCGCGGTCGCCTCGCGGGCCGTCCCGGCGGGCTACGCGCCGGCCGCCGCCGCGTAGGCGCCCGTTGACGGCGGCGCCGCCGTCGAGACGCTCACGGTCACCGCGGTCCGGTCCGGCGCCCGCCGCGGGCCGGACCGGGTGACGGTCTCCTGGACGGGTCGAGCGCGATCGCGCCTAGGGTTCGGGCCATGGGACTGCTGAGCGAGAACCCGCTGTGGGACGAGTTCGCCACCCGCCTCCTCTACTCGGCGAGCTACGGAGGCGCCGACTTCGGCGAGGTGCTGACGACGATGGACCGCATCGGCGACGGGGACGCCGACGCCTGGCACCGCGAGTGGACCGCGACCGCGCGGCGGGTGGCGGGCTGGGCGGCCGAGAGCGCCGAGCGCGGCCACCACGTCAGCGCCCGCGACGCGGCGCTGCGCGCCGCCGCCTACCACCGGACGGCGTACCAGCCGCTGTTCGGCGCGCCGGTCGACCCGCGGCTGGCCGCGAGCTTCGCCAAGGAGTTGGGCGGCGCTCGAGCTCGCCGCGCGCGCCGCCTGCGAGCCGCGGTTCGAGCTCGTCGAGATCCCGTTCGAGGACGGCAGCCTGCCCGGCCTGCTCGCGCTCGCCCCCGGCGGCGGGCCGCGGCCGGCGATCGTCCACACGAACGGCTACGACTCCGACCTCACCGAGATGGTGTCCGCGCACGTGCCCGCCGCGATCGCCCGCGGCTACCACGTGCTCCTGTTCGACGGCCCCGGCCAGGGCCGCAACCTCATCCGCGACGGCAGGCCGATCCGCCCCGACTGGGAGACGGTCGTGCGGCCGGTGATCGACTGGGTGCTCGAGCGGCCCGAGGTCGACCCGGACCGCGTCGTGCTCGCCGGGTGGAGCTTCGGCGGCTTCCTCGCGCCGCGCGCCGCCGCGTTCGAGCCGCGCCTGGCCGCGCTCGTCGCCGACCCGGGCCAGTGGGACCTGCGCGAGACGATGGTCGCCCGCCTGCCGCTCGACGACGCGCAGAAGGCGGCGTTCCCCGACGTCGACCCGCACGTCCTCGACCCGATGGAGGCGTGGCTGCGCGGTCCCGACGCCGACCCGGCGATGCGCTGGCGGATGCTCCAGCGCGGGCTGTGGGTCCACGGGAAGGCGACGCTGTTCGACTACTTCGCCGACCTGACCCGCTTCGAGGTGTCGACGGTCGCCGGGGAGATCCGCTGCCCGACGCTGCTCACGCAGGCCGACGACGACCCGCTCGGGGCGGGCGCGCCGCGCCTGTACGACGCGCTGACCGTGGAGCGCAAGGCGCTCATGCGGTTCTCGGCCGAGGAGGGCGCGGGCGGCCACTGCGAGGGCGCGGCGCGCCGCCTCTACCACCAGCGCGTGTTCGACTGGCTGGACGAGACGCTGGCATCTCGGTAGAGGGTGGTGGCGGTCGTCCGGGATCTCACGCACGAGGCGTTCCGGGTCCAGGAGCCCGGGGTCGACTGGCGCGCCGGCGCCGCCGGCGCGGTGGCGGCGGTCGGGCCGCTCGCGGTCGGGATCGCGGCCGGCGACCCGCCCGCGGGGCTCACCGCCGCGATCGGCGGCCTGAACACGGCGCTGTGCGTCCCCCGCGCCGGCCTGCCGGCGGGGGCGTTCTGGGGCGGGCTGGCCGCCGTCGGCCAGACGGGGGCGTGCGCGCTCGCGCTCGCCGTCCAGGAGGCGGCCCTCGTCCCGGTGCTCGCGGCGACGCTGGCCTGGGTCGGCGCCTGGGCGTTCTGGCGGGCGGCGGGGCCGCACGGGGCGCTGCTCGGGTTCGCGAGCGCGGCGGTGTTCGTGATCCTGTCCGGCCTGCCGCCGAACCCGGCGCCCGCCGGGGAGCAGCTGCTGTGGTTCGTCGGTGGCGCGGTCCCGGGGGTCGTGCTCATGATCGCGGGCCGCAGCGGCCCGGCGCCGGACCCCGGGTTCGCGCGCGCGGCGTGGGCGGCGGTGCGCGACGGCGTGGCGCACGACCGCACGCTCCACGGGCACGCGCTGCGGCTCGCGCTCGCGGTCGCGCTCGGGACGGTCATCGAGCGCGCCTTCCACCTCTCGCACGGCTACTGGATCCCGCTGACGATCCTGGCGATCCTCCAGCCGGGCGAGCACGCGACGCACGTGCGGGCGCTGCAGCGGGCGGCCGGGACGCTGGCGAGCGCGGGGGTGATCGCGGCGATCACGGCGCTGACCGACGAGCGCTGGTTGCTCGTCGCGTGCGCGGCGGCGTGCTCGGCCGGGCTGTACGCGCTCGACCGGCGCAGCTACTTCTGGCTCGTCGTCCTGCTCACCCCGACCGCGCTGTTCATGATCAGCGCGGTCCGGTTCTCCGGCGACGAGATCGCGGTCGAGCGCGTCGGCGAGAGCGCGCTGGGGATCCTCGTCGGCCTGGCCATCGGGGAGGCGGCGTGGCGCCTGCGCCGCCCGGGCGGGTAGCGTGCCGGCATGCCCGCCCGCATCCCGCTCCGCCCGCCGCTCGCCGCCGTCCTGGCCGCCGCGCTCCTGCTCGCCCTCGGCGCCGCCGCGCCGGGCCGCGCCGACGCGCCCGCGGCCGTGGAGGTCACCGCGGCCGGGGCGGGCGCGGTGAAGGTCGGCGCGACGTGGCGGTCGCTGCGGGCCAAGCGGCTCGTCGGGCCGATGCGCCCCGGCTGCCCGCTCGCCGGTCCGGGGACGCGCTCGGCCCGCCTGCGCGCGCCGCTGCAGGGCAGCGTCGACCTCACGCGCCGCTCGCCGCGGCGGGTGCGGACGATCGCGATCACCGGCGGCGCGACCGCCCGCGGCGTCGGCGTCGGGTCGACCTCGGCGCAGCTGCGCGCCGCGTTCCCGCGCGCCCGCTTCGACCACGCGACCGACGAGACGTTCGAGGCGACGCTCGTCCGCGTCCCGCGCAGCGACGGCGGCCCGCTGCAGTTCATGGTCGGCGTCCGCGCCGACCGGGTGATCATGATCGGCGTGCCGCGCATCCCGTTCTGCGAGTAGGGCGGCCGCCCGCCCGGGGGAGCGGCGCCGTCGCGCGACCCGCGGCGCCGTTGTCGGATCGCGGCCGCTATCCGGCGCGAAACCGACAACCGACCGTGGGCCGGGTGGCGGGCGGCCGCGAGGGCGGTCAGCCGCCGGCGAGCACGACGTCGTAGCCGTCGGCGCGCAGGACCTCGACGACGACGTCGCGGTGGTCGCCTTGGAGCTCGATGACGCCGTTCTTGGCCGAGCCGCCCACGCCGCAGCGCTTCTTCAGGCGGCCGGCGAGCTCGCGCAGGCCGGCGTCGTCGAGCGGGACGCCGGAGATCGTGGTGACCGGCCTGCCGCGGCGGCCGGCGACCTCGCGGCGGACCTTCACGCGGCCGCCCGCCGCGGCCGGCGGCGCGGCGGCCGTGCGGCCGCGGCCGTGGGGGGGGCCCCCGCCGC
>JADGIB010000271.1 GCA_019683665.1 Solirubrobacteraceae bacterium | reverse complement strand
GGGGAGGGAGGCCGTTGGACGTCGCACTCGGTGTCGTGCTCGGGATCGTCGTCGCCGTCTCGGTGGGGGCGGGGGCGCGGCTCCTGCTCGCGCCGCGGCGGGTGCTCAGCCCGCAGGGGCAGGCGATGCAGGCCGCCCTGCACGCGGCGACCGCGACGCTCCCGCACCTGCGCGGCGGGCTGACGGCCGAGCACGCCGAGCGCTCCGTCGGCCACCTGCGCGCGCTCGTCCAGGCCGACGCGGTCGCGCTCGCCGACCGCGACACGCTGCTGGCGGTCGACGGCGCCGGCGCCGACCACCACGCCGGCCGCCCGCTCGCGACGCTCGTCGGGGAGGGCCGCGACGACCGCGTCCACGTCGAGCCGCGCCTGCGCTGCCGCGACGGGCGCTGCCCGCTGCGCTCGGCGATCGTCGCCCCGCTGCAGGTCGGCGAGACGCGGATCGGCAGCCTCGTCGCGGCCTGGGCCGACGGGCACCGCCTCGGCGTCGAGGACGCCCGCGTCGTCGGCGAGGCGGCGAGCCTCGTCTCCGCCCAGCTCGAGCTCGCCGTCCTCGACGCCCAGGAGGAGCGCCTCGCGCGGGCCGAGCTGCGGGCGCTGCGGGCCCAGATCTCGCCGCACTTCGTCTACAACGCGCTCGCCGCGGTCGCCAGCCAGATCCACCGCGACCCCGACGAGGCGCGCGAGCTGCTGGCCGAGTTCGCCGAGTTCACCCGCTACGCGTTCCGGGGCGAGCGGCCGTACGTGACGATCGCCGACGAGCTCGGCTACGTCGAGACGTACCTGCGCCTCGAGCGCGCCCGCTTCGGCGACCGGCTGGGCGTCCGCCTCCAGGTCGCGCCCGAGGTCCTGCCCGCGGTCGTGCCGGTCCTGTCGGTCCAGCCGCTCGTCGAGAACGCCGTGCGCCACGGCGTCGAGGGGCGCCCGGACGGCGGCACGATCGAGATCGTCGGCCGCGACCTCGGCGGCGACGTCGAGCTGCGCGTCCTCGACGACGGCTGCGGCATGAGCGAGGAGCGCGCCCGCGCGGCGCTGTCGGGCACCGGCCGCGGGATCGGGCTCAGCAACGTCGACGGGCGGCTGCGGTCGAGCTTCGGCGACGAGTACGGGCTGCGCATCGGCCCGCGCGAGGGCGGCGGCACGGTCGTGACGATGACGCTGCCGAGGTTCCGGGCCGGGGTGCGGGCGGCGTGATCGTCCTCGCCGTCGACGACGAGCGCCCCGCGCTCGACGACCTCGCCCGGCTGCTGCGCGACCAGCCCGTCGTCCAGGAGGCCGACGTCGCCGCCGACGGGCGCGAGGCGCTCGCCCGCCTCGGCGAGCGCCGCTACGACGCGCTCTTCCTCGACGTGCGGATGCCCGGCCTCGACGGGGTCGAGCTGGCCCGGATCCTGCGCTCGTTCGCCGACCCGCCCGCGGTCGTGTTCGTCAGCGCCTACGAGACCGCCGCCGTCGAGGCGTTCGAGCTGCGCGCGCTCGACTACCTGCTCAAGCCGGTCGGCCGCGGGCGGCTGGCCGAGGCGCTCGCCCGCGTCCAGGAGGCCCGGGCCGCGGGCGCCGCCGACGCCGCCCAGGACGAGGTCGTCCCCGTCGACGTCGCCCGCGGCGGCGGGACGCGCCTGCTGCGGCGCTCGTCGATCCGCTACCTGCAGGCCTATGGCGACTACGTGCGGGTCGTCTCCGACGACGGCCGCTTCCTCATGCGCGGGCCGATCGGCGAGCTGCAGCGCCGCTGGCCCGACTTCGTCCGCGCCCACCGCACGTACCTCGTCAGCCCGGCCCGCGTCGTCGAGGTGCGCCCGTCGACGCTCGTCCTCGACGACGGCAGCGCGGTCCCGCTCGCCCGCCGCCACGCGGCCGAGGTCCGCCGGAGGCTCGGTGTGTGAGCCGGCCGCGCCCGCCGCGCCCCCCGCGCGACGAGCTGGCCGAGGCGACCCCGCACGGCGTGCTCTACCTGCGGCGCCTGCGCCACGCCCAGCTGGCGCTGTCGGTGCTCGCCGTCGTCGCCTTCGGCGGGATGCTCGGCGCGCTGCCGCTCGCGCTCCTCCTGCTGCCCGGCCTCGCCGGCGTGCGGCCGCTCGGGGTGCCGCTGCCGGTGTGGCTCGTCGCGGTGCCGCCGTTCCCGGTCTTCGTCGGCCTCGGGATCCTCTACGAGCGGCGCGCCCGCGGCCTGGAGCGGGCGTTCCGCGAGATCGTGGGCGACGACGACGCCGCGTGATCGCGGTCGTCGCCATCGCCGCGGTCACGCTCGGGGCGCTCGGCCTGGGCGCCTACGGGGTGCGGTTCGCGCGCACGACCTCCGACCTGTTCGTCGCCTCCCGCGCCGTGTCGCCGTGGTTCAACGCGGCGGCGATCTCCGGCGAGTACCTGTCGGCCGCCTCGTTCCTCGGGATCGCCGGCCTGGAGATGAAGCTCGGCGCGAGCGCGCTGTGGCTGCCGGTCGGGTTCACCGCCGGGTACCTGGCGCTGCTGCTGTTCGTGGCCGCGCCGCTGCGGCGGCTGGGCAGCTACACGATCCCCGACTTCGCCGAGGCGCGGCTCGGCGGCCGCCCGGTCCGCCTGTTCGCCGCCGCGCTCGTGCTCGCGATCGGCGGCCTCTACCTCGTCCCGCAGCTGAAGGGCGCCGGGCTGACCGTCCGCGAGGTGACCGGCGCCCCGTACTGGGCCGGGGTCGTCGCCGTCGGCCTCGTCGTGGCGCTCAACGTCGCCTCGGGCGGGATGCGCGGGATCACCTGCGTGCAGGCCTGCCAGTACTGGGTCAAGACGTTCGCGATCGTCCTGCCCGCCTGCGTGCTGCTCATCGTCCTCGGCGGCCTGCCGGAGCGCGCCGCCCTGTTCGGGCGCGAGCTGCCGGTCGCCCCCGAGGGCGGGGCGCGGGTCGAGCTCGCGCGGCCGGCGCCGGTCACGTTCCCGCGCGCGGCGACGGTGACCGTCGACGGGGCGGCGATCCACGCGGGCGCGGGGGAGGAGCGGACGCTGCCCGCCGGCGAGCTCGTCGTCCCGGCGGGGACGACGATGCCGGTCGCCGAGGGGGTGCCCGCCCAGACCGGGCGCGCGTGGAGCCGGCCGGTCGCGCCGGGCGGCGGGACCGCCTCGCCGCTGTTCGTCTACTCGCTGCTCGTGGCGACGTTCCTGGGCACGATGGGCCTGCCGCACATCCTCGCCCGCTTCTACACGAACCCGGACGGGGCCGCCGCGCGCCGGACGACCGTCCGCGTCCTCGGCCTGCTCGGGGTCTGCTACCTGTTCCCGGCCGTGTACGGGCTGCTCGGGCGGGTGCTCGTCCCCGAGCTGTACGTGACCGGCGAGACCGACTCGGTCGTCCTGCGCCTGCCCGAGGCGGCCTGGCCCGGGCTGGGCGGCGAGCTGCTCGGCGCGCTCGTCGCCGCCGGCGCCGTCGCCGCGTTCATGTCGACGGCGTCGGGGCTGCTCGTGTCGGTCGCGGGCACGAGCGCCCACGACGTGTGGCCGGGCCGCAGCGTCCGCGGGCGCGTGCGCCGCTTCCGCGTCGCCGCCGTCGCCGGGATGGCCGCGCCGGCCGCGCTCGCGTTCCTGGCCCGCGACGTCGACATCAGCGTCCTCGTCGGGTGGGCGTTCGCGCTGGCCGCCTCGACGTTCTGCCCGCTGCTGCTGCTCGGGATCTGGTGGACGCGGCTGACGCTCGCCGGCGCGGCCGCCGGGATGGTGGCCGGGGCGGCGACGGCGACCGGCGCGATCGTCGCCGGGCTCGCTGCCGATCCGGGCGCCGGGACGCTCGCGGAGGGGCCCGTCGACGCGCTCCTGGCCCAGCCCGCGGCGGTCAGCGTCCCGCTCGCGTTCGCGGTCATGCTCGCCGTCTCCCGGCGGACCCGGCCGCCGCGCGAGATGCAGGGCGCGATGCTCGCCCTCCACCTGCCGGACGGGCTCGGCCCCTCGGCGCTGCGATGATGTCCCCATCTATGGACGTGCCTGAAGACGCCTTCGTCGCGATCGTCGAGATCCCGAAGGGCAGCCGAAACAAGTACGAGTACGACCACGAGCTGCACGCGATCAAGCTCGATCGCTTCCTGTTCAGCTCGATGGTCTATCCCACCGACTACGGCTTCATCCCCGACACCCTGAGCAAGGACGGCGATCCGCTCGACGTGATGGTGTGCGTCAGCGAGCCGACGTTCCCGGGCTGCCGGATCGTCGTCAAGCCGATCGCCCTCTTCCGCATGGAGGACGACAAGGGCATCGACGACAAGGTGCTGGCCGTGCCGCTGGAGGACCCGGGCTGGAACCACCTCGACCGGCTCGAGGACCTCAACCAGCAGCTCCAGGACGAGATCGCCCACTTCTTCTCCGTCTACAAGGACCTCGAGCAGAAGGAGGTCCGGGTGGACGGGTGGTACCCCCGGGAGGACGCGATCGCGGAGATCGCCGCCTCCCGGGAGCGGTTCCGTCAGGGCGCGCCGAGCGAGAACCTCAGCTCGTAGGCGCCGTTCGCGCGGCGCACCGACCGCAGGGTGCCGTGCGCGCCCGCGAAGTCGCCGGTGCCGCCGAGCACCGCGCGCACGGTCGCCCCGCGCACCGGCTTGTGCCGGTCGCCGGCCGGGTAGCGGGTCAGGCCGCCGACGGCGATCTGGCCCCGCCCGCGCAGCTCGAAGGTGATCGCGCTGGCGAGCGTCTCGGTCCGACCCTCGATGCGCACCGAGGTGTGGACGCCGCGGACCCAGCCGCGGGCGTCGCCGCGCAGGCGGCCGTTGTACACCGACAGGTCGCCGGGGCTGCGGCCCCGGTCGCCGAGGTCGACGATCGTGTTGCGGATGTCGGTCGAGCGCAGCCGCAGCCGCGTCACGCGGCTGGCGCCGGTCCCCGGCCGCAGCGCGAACGTCGTCCGGTAGCGGTCGCCGTC